>JAEDOE010000001.1 GCA_016302095.1 Anaerovibrio sp.
GCATCCTTGAACTTGACACCGGCACGGTCCTTGCGGTCATCCAGCAGTGCATCCACCCCTGCCTTTTTCAGGTCAGCATAGATGGACTCAGCCAGCTGCAGCTGTTCCTCATTCTTGGCATTAACAGGCACTACCACAACCTCAAACGGTGCAATAGCCTTTGGCCAGATAATGCCGTTCTCATCATTGTTCTGCTCCACGGCAGCCGCCATGGTACGGCCTACGCCAATACCGTAGCAGCCCATGACCATCGGCTGCTCACGGCCGTTCTCATCCAGGAAGGTAGCACCCAGAGCCTTGGAATACTTGGTGCCAAGGGTAAATACCTGACCTGCTTCAATGCCCCTGGTCATCTTGATGGTGCCGCCGCAGCGAGGACAGATGTCGCCCTCCTTCACCATACGGATATCAGCCACGGTTACATCCTTGAAATCACGCTTCGGATTTACATTGATATAATGGAAATCCTTTTCGTTGGCACCGGCACAGGCATTATACATCTCCATGACAGTCTGGTCTACAATGATTCTGGTGCCCTCCTTGATGCCGATAGGGCTCATAAAGCCAGGGCAGCCGCCAGCAGCTTCAATTACTGCCTCATCAGCCATCCTGAGCTCAATAGCCCCTTCAACAAGATTGATGACCTTTACATCATTTACCTCATGGTCCCCCCGGACAAATGCCAGCACCAGCTCATCAGTATCCGTCTGGAAAGCCACAGCCTTGATGCACTTTTCTAACGGCAGCTTCAGCAGTTCTGCCACCAGCTCAATGGTATGGGCATCAGGGGTTGCCACCTTTTCCAGCGGCTTCATTTCTTCCTCTGCCCCCTTGATGACATTCAGCTCAGCCTTTTCATCACTGGCTGCATAGTCACAGGCGGTGCAATAAGCGATATTTGACTCACCGGCAGCCGCCAATACAGTGAACTCATGGGAATGACCGCCGCCGATGGCGCCGTTATCAGCCTCTACAGGGCGGAAATCCAGGCCCATACGGGTGTAGATACGGGTATAGGCATCATACATCTTCTGATAAGACAGATTCATGCCTTCCTCGTCCTTATCAAAGGAATACAAATCCTTCATGATAAACTCACGGCCACGCATCAAGCCAAAGCGCGGACGGATTTCATCACGGTACTTATTCTGAATCTGATACAGCATCAGAGGCAGCTGCTTGTAGGAGCGCACCTCGTCACGCACCAAAGTAGTCACCATTTCCTCGTGGGTAGGCCCCAAGCAGAACTGACGGCCGTGACGGTCACGAACCCGGAACATCTCATCACCATACACGCTCCATCGGCCGCTCTCCTGCCAGATTTCTGCCGGCTGCACAATCGGCATGGAAATCTCCTGACCGCCAGCCTCGTCCATTTCCTCCCGGATAATCTGCTCAATCTTTTTGATGGTGCGCCATGCCAGAGGCAGATAGGTGTAAAGGCCGCCGGCAGCCTTCCTGATCATGCCGGCACGCAGCATGAGCTGATGGCTCCTTACCTCCGCCTCAGCCGGAGTTTCCCGCAATGTAGGTGCATAAAGATTAGTAGTACGCAATTTTATTTTTCCTCCTCCAAAATGGCTTTTATTTCCTTGAACAATTCATCTACCAGCTCAGTCTCCGCCACCTTGCGGACAATCTCCCCCTTGCGGAAGACCAGGCCTTCGCCCTTGCCGCCTGCAATGCCCACATCAGCTCCCCGTGCCTCGCCGGGGCCATTCACCACGCAGCCCATGACGGCCACGGAAATAGGCTTCTTTATATCTGCCAGCCTTGCCTCCACCTGGTCGGCAATACCGGCCAGGTCAATGCAGGTCCTGCCACAGGTCGGGCAGGAAATCAAGGTGGGACCGTATTCCTTCATGCCAAGGGACTTCAAAATCTCGTTTGCCACCTTTACTTCCACTACCGGGTCACCGGTAAGGGAAATGCGGAAGGTATCGCCAATCCCCTGTGCCAGCAGGGCACCGATACCTACCGCGGACTTAATCATGCCGGTACGTGCCGTACCTGCCTCCGTAATGCCCAGATGCAGGGGATAATCCACCTTTTCCGACATGAGCCGGTATGCATCCAGTGTCAAAGGAACATCATGTGCCTTCAGGGAAATCTTCAGATCATAAAAATCCTGAGCTTCCAAAATCCTCACATGCTGCAGGGCAGATTCCACCAGTGCCTCCGCCGTTACACCGCCATACTTTGCCAGAAGCACCTTGTCCAGGGAACCGGCATTGACACCGATGCGAATCGGTATATGCTGCGCCTTGGCTGCCTTCACCACAGCCTTGACATTTTCCTCGCCACCGATGTTGCCAGGATTGAGGCGCAGGGCCGAAATCCCTTGGTTGATGGCTTCCAGTGCCAAGCGATAATCAAAATGAATATCTGCCACCAGAGGCACATTCACCTTCCTGATAATATTGCCAAGATTCAGTGCCGCATCCATATCCGGCACCGCCAGGCGCACAATATCGCAGCCCGCAGCCTGCAGGGCATTGACCTGCGCCACGGTAGCCTCCGTATCAGTAGTCTTAGTATTGGTCATGGACTGCACAGAAACCGGCGCACCGTCCCCGATCGCAACATTGCCAATATATATCCTGCGCGTTTTCTTCCGTTCTATCATGTACCCAAACCTCACTTCATCAGGTCATTAAATGTCGTAAATATCATCAGGGACACCAGCAGGGTAACGCCTGCCGCCTGTATATAATACATTGCCTTAGGTCCAAGAGGCTTGCCCCTGAGGCCTTCCAGCACCAGCATGACAAAATGTCCTCCATCCAGGGCAGGCACAGGCAAAAGGTTGATAAGCCCCAGATTCAGGCTCAGAAATGCCGTAAAATTCAAAAGAGGCAAAATTCCCTGATTGGCTACCTCGCCAGTCATCTGCACGATCCCCACAGGACCTGACAGCGCCTCTGCTCCGACAGAGCCCAGCATCAGCTGGACAAGAGCTCCCACCATGGCCATCAGCACAAAAAACACCTTCTGGGCAGCCAGCCCTGCGGCTTCCAAAATCCCCGGCTGATGGATATCGGCACTGCTGGTGATACCTATGATCACACGCTTGCTGTCAGGCTCCTCCTCAGGTATCAGGGTAGTGGAACGAACCTCTCCGTCACGCTGATAGGTCAGCTTGAAGGGCTTCCCCTCCGCCCCCTGTATAGAACGGGATATATCATCCCACTTGGTGACCTCACTGCCGTCAATAGTAAGAATCCTGTCACCCTTCATAAGCCCTGCCATAGCTGCCGGCTTTTCTGCCATGACAGCTCCGATGACCGGCTCCGGCGAAGGCGTAGCCACCCCGGAAAAATAGAAAATCCCGAAAAAGATAAACAGCGGCAGGATAAAGTTCATAAAGGAACCTGCCAGAACCATCAGCATCCTGGCCCAGATAGGACGGCGGAAGTAGGCACGCTCACCAGCCCCCTCATCATCAGGCACCATCACCACATTTTCCCTGTTCACTGACGGAATATAACGCCGCCAGCCACTTTCCCGGCCTCCATCATCTGCCTTTTCCTCAGCCTCATTGCCCATGCGCTCGATGATTTCATAGTCCATGCCGGCAATCCTGTTGAAGCCCCCCAGAGGCACAGCACGAATAGCATACAGGGTTTCACCATACTTGCGGCTCCACAGCTTCGGCCCGAAGCCGATAGCAAACTCGTCCACCCGCATACCGGTAAGCTTTGCCACCATAAAATGTCCCAGCTCATGCACCAGCACCAGAAGTCCGAATACAAAAATCGCCGCTACAATTGTCGTCATAAAGTCACCTCATCTTTTCCAACTGGCTACGGGTAAAGCTCCTTGCCCAGCGGTCAGCCGCCAGAAGCTGCTCCAGGTCAGGCTGATACTCCACATTACCAGCTGCCATAGCCCTTTCAATCAAGCTATAAATATCCAAAAAGCCTGCCCGGCCCTGCAAAAATGCCTCTACAGCCACCTCGTTGGCAGCATTCATGATACAAGGCATAGTTCCCCCTGTACGGCCTGCCTCAAAGGCCAGCTTCAGGCCTCGGAAGGTATCCATGTCAGGCTTCTCAAAGGTAAGCTTCGCCAGCTCATAAAAATCCACCCGCGGGAAGCCGGATGCCACCCTGTCAGGATAGGTCAGGGCATACTGTATCGGCAGCCGCATATCCGTACAGCCCAGCTGTGCCATAACCGTACCATCATGATACTGCACCATGGAATGAACAATGCTCTGAGGATGTACCACCACCTGAATCCTGTCATAATCCACATCATAAAGCCAGCGGGCCTCTATAACCTCCAGCCCCTTATTCACAAGGGATGCCGAATCAACTGTAATCTTCTGCCCCATATTCCAGGTTGGATGTGCCAGCACATCACTCTTGGTAACCTCAGTCAGCTCCGGAGCCTTCCTGCCCCTGAAGGGGCCGCCGGAAGCAGTCAGAATCAGCTTTTCTACAGCAGAGGCATCCTGCCCCTGCAAGCACTGGAACAGGGCACAATGCTCGCTGTCCACAGGCAGGATGGCACGCCCCAGCTCCCTTGCCTTTGCCATGACCAGCTCTCCTGCCACCACCAGCGTCTCCTTGTTGGCCAGGGCGATATCCTTGCCTGCCTCCAAAGCCGCCATGGTCGGCTCAAGCCCGGCAAAGCCCATCAGGGAGGTTACCACCACCTCCCCGGCAGGATAAGCCGCCGCCTCTATTACTGCCCGACGTCCGCCAGCCAGCTCCGTCCTGCCCTGATAGCGTTCCTTCAGCCTCAGGTATGCCGCCTCATCCGACAAAACAGCCAGCTCCGGCTGAAACTCCTCTATCTGCTTTTCCAGAAGCCCGTCACTGCGGTTCGCCACCAGCACGGACACATGGAACAAATCAGGATGCTCACGCACCACATCCAGGGTCTGAGTGCCGATAGAACCGGTAGAGCCCAAAACAATCAAATTTTTCATAAGCCGTTACCTCAAAGCCACAAACTGCACAAAATAATACACAAAAGGCACCGTGTAAATAACGCTGTCAAACCTGTCCCAGATGCCGCCATGGCCAGGAATGATATGCCCGGAGTCCTTGATGCCCGTATAGCGCTTCATAACGGACTCCACCAGATCACCAAGGGTAGCAATAAGGCAGATGCACAGCCCCAGCACAGCCATCACCCTGACATCAAAGCCAAACAGCACCCCAAGCCCTGCCACAGAGGCAGTAGTGCCAATCAGGCCGCCAACAAAGCCCTCCACAGTCTTGCCCGGGCTGATGGACGGACAGAGCTTGTGCCGCCCCAAAAAGGAACCGGCAAAATAGGCAAATGTATCGCTGGCCCAGGTACCAATCAAGGCCGTCCAAATAAGGGCGCAGCCCGGCTCCAGCACTCCAAGCTGAGTCTCCACCGGCGCCATGCCGTGCTCCATCACCCGAAGCCCTATGAGGTGGGCAAAGGACATGCCCAGATACAGCACACCGGCTGCTGAAACAGCTGCCGAAGGCACGCTGAAGGAGCCATGCAGCAGCACCGTCAGCAAAAACATCACCAGCACCGCCCCCAGGGACAGCATGGTCAGAAGCCCCGTATCAAGGCCACCATAAGCAGCATAGCACATGGCAGCCACAAACAAGCCGCCTATCAAAAATGCCGGGCTATACCCCTTCCTGCTAAAGGCATTACAATACTCAAACCAGGCACCAAGAGCCAGCACCAGGCCGCAAGCCGCAAACAGCAGGCCGCCTGATTGAATGACAAAGGCCGCCAGCCCTATGCCCACAATGCCGGTAATTATCCTAACTAACATGTAAACAACCTCTCATTACACAATTCTGCAAAATGCAGGCAAAACATTCCTGCCTTTCAAAACAAAACCTTCAGCCAAAACAGCCTGCCTATTTATTTGACAAACCGCCAAAACGCCTGTCGCGGTGAGCATAGTCATACAATGCCCTGCCAAACTCCTCAGGCGTAAAATCAGGCCAGTTGGTATCCGTAAACCAAAGCTCCGCGTAGGCAGTCTGCCACAGCAGAAAGTTACTAAGGCGCATATCACCACTGGTGCGGATTACTAAATCCACCGGCGGCAAGCCGCAGGTATCCAGCTGCTGCTCAATATCCCCTGCACTGATCTCCTCCGGCTTTATCATGCCTTTTGCGGACTGGGCAGCCAGCTCCTGCACGACACGCACCAGCTCATCCTGTCCGCCATAATTCACGGCAACAGTAAACCTTACCCCGGTATTGTCCTTGGTCTGCTGCCTTGCATCCGCAATCTGCTTCTGCAGCCCTTTGGACAATTCCCAGGTACGGCCAATAAAATCAATCCTTACATTATCCTCATCCATCTCATCAATCTCTTTGGCAAGATATTCCGAGAACAGATCCATTAAGAAATCAACCTCCGCATGAGGCCGTTTCCAATTTTCAGTAGAAAACGCATATACCGTGAGCGCATTGAGCCCCAATGCAGTACATGCCTTGACAATTTTCTTCAATGTCTTTACACCGGCCTTGTGACCGGCAGTACGGATCAGCCCCTGGCCAGTAGCCCATCTGCCATTGCCATCCATAATAATAGCCACATGCTGTGGCAGCTGATCCTCAGTCAATTCCTCAAGGTAAGATTTATCCGAAGCATCATCATTTTTCTGTACACTAGAAAACAATTTTTTCCACACGATGATACCCTCCTATACTAAGAAAATAAGCCCCTCCAAAGCACTTCAGAGGGGCATGTGGTTCTTCCCGGCACGGACAAGGCCGCGCCAAAAAAGTCATCAAGGAGCTACGATAGCACCTACAGGGCAACCTGCTGCGCAGGCACCGCACTCAACGCAAGTATCCTCGCTGATCTCATAATGAGACTCGCCCTCGCTGATAGCCTCTACAGGGCAAGTACCTGCACAGGAACCGCAAGAAATGCACTCATCACCAATCTTGTAAGCCATTACCAGACACCTCCTTCAGCAGCCGAGCTGCCAGTGTAATCTCCAAAATACCATCACCAAGCAGCTTCTGCCTGATGACATAATACCCATTATCCTCCAGAGGAAAAAAATTCTTCGTTGGATAAGTGATAACTGAATTATACATTATATGTGCCTCATTTAGCAAGCCTTTCGCCAAATCCCAGGGCAAGCCGACCACATCAGGCACCAAACTTCCCTCATTCATAGCACACATTCCCTCCGGCACAGGCCAAAAAGCCTGCCATCAGACCTCCATGATTTCCTTTTCCTTGGCTTCCCTCAGGGTATCCACAGTCTTGATGTACTTGTCAACCAGCTTCTGAACAGACTCCTGGCCCTTCTTGGAATCATCCTCGGTAATCTCCTTGGCCTTTTCCAGCTTCTTGATAGCATCATTGCCATCACGGCGGATATTGCGGATGGCAACCTTGGCCTCCTCAGCCTTCTTGCCCACGGTCTTTACCAGCTCCTGGCGGCGTTCCTGGGTAAGCTGCGGAATGGACAGGCGGATGGCAGTACCATCAGAATTAGGAGACAAGCCAAGGTCAGACTTCATGATAGCCTTCTCGATATCGTGCATCAGGCTCTTTTCCCAAGGGGTGATCATAATCATGCGAGGCTCCGGCACAGACACCTTTGCCACCTGGTTTACAGGGGTAGGAGTGCCATAATAATCCACCATTACCTTGTCCAAAAGGGACGGGGTAGCACGGCCGGCCCGCAGGGAGCCAAACTCCCGCTTCAATGCTGCAATAGACTTCTCCAGACGTTCTTCGTTATTAGCAATAATTTCCTTAACCAAAATCAGTTACCTCCTACGGTAGTACCGATGACCTCACCGATAGCTGCCCGGTAAATATTCTCATAATCTTCAATATTAAATACAACCAGCGGAATATCATTGTCCATGCACAGGCTGGTAGCAGTGCTGTCCATGATAGCAAGGCGGCGTGCCAGAATTTCGGAATAGCTCAGCTCATCAAACTTCTTGGCATCAGGATTTTTATTAGGATCGGAATCATAAATACCATCTGTGCCCTTCTTGCCCATGAGAATAACATCAGCCTTGATCTCCGCTGCACGCAGGGCAGCAGTAGTATCAGTGGAAAAATACGGATTGCCGGTACCGGCACCAAAAATCACCACGCGCCCCTTCTCCATGTGGCGGATAGCCTTGCCACGGATATACGGCTCTGCCACCTGGCGCATCTCAATGGCGGTCTGCACCCGGGACGGCACACCTGCCTGCTGCAAGCCATCCTGCATAGCCAGTGCATTCATACAGGTTGCCAGCATGCCCATGTAGTCAGCCTGGGCCCTGTCCATGCCCTTGGCACTGCCGGACAGGCCGCGCCAGATATTGCCACCGCCTACAACGATAGCCACATCTATGCCTTCCTCATGCACACGCTTAATCTGCTTGGCAATAGTCTCCACCACGGCAGGATTAATGCCAAAGCCCTGATCACCTGCCAGGGACTCACCACTAAGTTTCAGGACAACCCGCTTGTATTTAGCTGCTCCCACTCAAATCCCTCCTACTTATCGGAAATATCATACTCTTTCTATTATACACTTTTAAAAAAAAGAGAACAATAAATTGTTCTCTTTTTTATGAAAAAACATGTAAAATTTCTTACTTAATCTGAGCTGCAACCTCTGCTGCGAAATCCTCGTTCTTCTTCTCCAGGCCCTCGCCCATCTCGAAGCGTGCAAAACGACGAACCTCTACACCGCCCAGGATATCCTTAATGGTCTTGTCGGAATCCTTGACAAACTCCTGCTCAACCAGGCATACTTCCTTGTAATACTTGTTGATACGGCCGTCAACCATCTTCTCAACAATCTTCTCAGGCTTGCCTTCCTCAAGAGCCTGCTTGCGGAGAACCTCACGCTCATGAGCAAGAGCATCAGCATCAACATCATCACGGCCAATGCACTGAGGCTTTGCAGCAGCAATCTGCATAGCAACATCCTTGCCCAGCTCATCTGCACCGCCGGACAGCTCAACGATAACGCCGATCTTGCCGCCCATGTGGATGTAGGTAGCCAGCTTGCCATCCTCGGAGGTGTAAACCTCAAAACGACGGAGGGACAGCTTCTCACCGATGGAAGCAACAGCCTCGGTCATAACCTCAGCAACAGTCTTGCCATCCAGCTCGGAAGCATTCAGGGCATCCATGTCAGCAGGCTTGGTAGCAACGATGTGCTCGGCAATCTTCTTGACCAGATTCTGGAAATTCTCGTTCTTTGCCACGAAGTCAGTCTCGGAATTAACCTCGACGATGCAGGCAGTGCTGCCATCGGAAGCTGCTGCAACAACGCCCTCGGAAGCAATACGGCCAGCCTTCTTGGCAGCCTTGGCAATACCCTTCTCACGGAGATAGTCGATAGCCTTGTCCTTGTCGCCCTCGCACTCAACCAGAGCCTTCTTGCAGTCCATCATGCCTGCGCCGGTAATCTCGCGCAGCTCTTTTACTAATGCAGCAGTAATCTGTGCCATTATATGTTTCCTCCTCAATTATCTGCGATATTTCTAACAAAAAAGGGCAAAGGGATAAAAACTCTCCCTTTACCCCAATAGATTCTTATGTTGAGACTTTATACCGAGAAATAGGATTACTCAGCATCCTCAGCAGGAGCCTCTGCAGCCTCGCCCTGACGGCCCTCGATGATTGCATCAGCAATCTTGCCGGTCAAAAGGCGTACAGCGCGGATAGCATCATCGTTGCCCGGGATTGGATAATCAATCTCATCAGGATCACAGTTGGTATCAATGATAGCAACGATAGGAATGTTCAGCTTGTGAGCCTCGGCAACAGCGATGCGCTCCTTGCGAGGATCAACGATGAACAGAGCACCTGGGAGCTTGTCCATGTCCTTGATGCCGCCGAGATACTTCTCCAGCTTCTCCATCTCATGCTTCAGGCCCTGAACCTCTTTCTTGGTGAGAACCTCGAAAGTACCGTCAGCCTCCATAGCCTCCAGCTCCTTCAGGCGGTTTACGCGCTTCTGGATGGTCTGGAAGTTAGTGAGCATGCCGCCCAGCCAACGCTCGTTTACGAAGTACATGTCTGCCTTCAGAGCTTCTTCCTTGATAGCCTCCTGAGCCTGCTTCTTGGTACCAACGAACAGAACGGTCTTGCCTTCCTCTGCTACGCTGCGTACGAAGTTGTAAGCCTCCTCAGCCTTCTTTACGGTCTTCTGCAGGTCAATGATATAGATACCATTGCGCTCGGTGAAGATGTACTTTGCCATCTTCGGGTTCCATCTCCTGGTCTGATGTCCGAAATGAACACCAGCCTCCAATAACTGTTTCATAGAAACAACTGCCATAGTGGTGCACCTCCTGTTTTTCTTTCCTCCGCCAGCCTCATCCTTTGTTAAACCATATAGGCACAGTACAAATATCAGCCGACGTGCGTTTTTCTAATTACACCGCTTGCTACTATACCATATTTCTTGGGTTTGCGCAAGTTTTTTATCTAAAATAACTTCTTCATTTCTGCAAAAGCACATAGCACCCCGGGGCAATCTCACGGGTTGCCTCTATCTCCACCGAAACGCCTAAGTCCCTTGCCAGCCCGGCAAAGTAATCCGTGCCTTTCAGCTGGTTTGCCGTATCCGGCGCCAGCTGCACCAGATAGCCCTCTGACACATGCTTCCTCGCCTCTATGCGCCTGATGTCCCGGCAGATTTTTATGGCAACAGCCTCCGGGGAAAGCACCTTGCCGGAGCCTTCGCACACAGGGCAGACAGTATGCAGGAGATTTTCGATGTTGTGCCGTGATTTCTTCCGGGTAATCTCCACCAGCCCCAGGGAGGTAATATCCACCACATTGGTCTTTACCCTGTCCAGCTGTGCCAGGTGGCGCAGCTGCTGCAAAAGTGCCTTGTTGTGGCTTTCCTTTTCCATGTCGATGAAATCCACCAGGATGATGCCGCCAATATCCCTGAGCCGGAGCTGCCGCATTATTTCCTCCGCCGCCTCCTGATTGAGGGCAAAGGCCGTCTCCGCCAGATTCAAATCACCTACAAAGCTGCCCGTATTGACGTCAATAACAGTCATGGCCTCGGTCTTGTCAATCACCAGGAATCCCCCGGATTTCAGCTCCACATAGCGGCTTTCCAGCTTGGCAATTTCATCCTCAATGCCGTACTCGCGAAAAATCCTCCGCCCCTCATAAAACTGCACCCTGTCCGCCCAGCCGGCATCGATATCCTTCAGCAGCTCCTTCACACGCTGGCAGACTGAGGCATCGTCTATCACCATCTGCGCCACATCATCATTGAAAATATCCCTGACGATGCGGATGACAAGGTCCACATCCCGGTACAACAGCCCGGTGTTCTTGGCAATCCTCTCCCGTGCCTCTATGGACTGCCACACCTTTGCCAGATAGCGTATATCCCTTCTGATGCTCTCCGCGCTCTGTCCCATGGCGGCGGTGCGGATAATCACCCCCATGCCCTCGGGGCATGCTTCCGTCACAATATCATACAGCCGCTTCCGCTCGGCCTCCGACTCAATGCGATGAGACGTGCCGATATAGGATGACCTTGGCATCAGCACCACATTCCTGCCGGGGATAGTCAGGTGCAAGGTGGCACGGGGGCCTTTGCTGCCCACCTCGTCCTTGGTAATCTGCACCGGCAGCACCTGCCCGATATGGATTTTTTTCCTTTCGCCACCGGGATTTTCTGCCGTCTTGCCGTCACCTATATAGAGAAAGGCATTTTTACTCCAGCCTATATCCACAAAGGCCGCCTGCATCCCCGGCAATACGTTCTGCACTATTCCCTTGTAAATGTTGCCCACCAGATGGGAGTGCCTTGGCCGTTCCAGCTCCAGCCCTGTCAGCCTGCCGTTTTCCGTCACGGCAATCCTGGTTTCCTCCGGCATGACATTAACGATAATAGACCTCATAAAAAGTCCCCCAAAATCACTTATTTGGTGTAACTGCCAGCTATAGCTGCTGCACCATTATACTGCCCCCGGCAACCTAATATTTATACCAGCTCAATCAGCGGCTTTCCCTGCCCCTTCATGGCAGTGCGCCTGATGAGCACCCTGCCCAAAATCCCCGGCAGTCCGTACTCCTTTACCAAAAGCTCCAGCACCTCCCCCGGCTTCACGCTGCCGGTCTGGGTAATGGCAATATCCATATTCAGCTTCAGCAAATCCCCTGCCATGGACAGCTTCACCGGCTGCATCATATACTGCTTGGTTTCAATCTGCTTGTCCGTCTTGGGAGTAACCCGGTGCACAAAGGCTTCCTTGGCCTCATTATACGCCTTTACCGCATTGACTGCGCCATTCCAGTCAGCCCCCTCCGCCATAGGCAGCAAAAGCTCGTATTCAGCTTCCTCCACCTCTGCCATTAATGCCTTGTGCTTTTTGCCCTTGCAAGGCTTGGGTTCCCGGACAGGCTTCAGGCGCAAGAGCTTTACCCCCTCAGGCAGTGCCTGGCTGAGCTTTTCAAAAACCTCCGGCTGGCAGAGGGGCTTAGTCAGCTCAAAATCCATGTACTCCGCCTCACTGACTACCCCCAGGGACAATGCCGAGGCAAATGCCATCTTGATATGGGGATTGAATCCCTCGGAGTAGGCCGCCGGCAGCTTGGCACGGCGGATGGCACGCTCCATAACCCCGGCATAATCCAGATGGGAAATATAGCGGATTTCCTCTCCCTTGGTAATTTCTGCCCGATACTTATACATGCTCACGCCTCCAATCCACAATCTTCGCCTCCAGGGAAGGACAGACACCGCAGGCGGAGCATTTGCCCCGGCGGCAGTCCTCGGTAAGCTCCTCTGCCAGTGCCTTCTTGTACTCCCGGAGCAAAAATTCCTTGGTTACCCCCGGCGTAGTATGCTCCCAAGGCAGCTTTTCACTCCGCTCACGGGTACGCTGGTTATACATCTCCAAATCAATGCCGCACTTCTCAAAGGCTGCCAGCCACACATCGTTCTTGAAATGGTCAGTCCAGCCGTCGAACTTTGCCCCATCCTGCCAGGCCTGATAAATCACCTGGCTGATGCGGCGGTCCCCACGGGCGATAGCCCCTTCCAGCACGCTGACGCTGGCCTCGTGATAGTTGAACTTAACAGCACGCTCCTTGATGCTGGCCCGCAGCAGCCTCTGGCGCCGCTCAAACTCCTCACGGGATACCTGTCCATACCACTGGAAAGGCGTATGAGGCTTCGGCACGAAGCAGGACACGCTGATGGTTACCGTCACGCCCCACTTGCCGGTTACTTCCTTGTATTTCTGCGCCACCTTCTCCGCCAATCTGGCAATCCCCACAATATCCTCATCAGTTTCTGTAGGCAGTCCCATCATGAAGTACAGCTTGACCTGCTTCCAGCCCTGCTTGAAGGCAGCTTCCACCGCTCCCATGAGATTTTCCTCTGTAACGCCCTTGTTGATAACATCACGGAGCCTCTGGGTACCTGCCTCCGGTGCAAAGGTCAGGCCGCTTTTCCTGACCTGCTGCATCTTATGTGCCAAATCAATGGAAAAGCTGTCTATGCGCAAGGATGGCAGGGAAAAGCTCACCTTTTCATCCTTGAAATCCGCAAACAGGTCATCTACCAGCTCCCCAAGGCAGGAATAATCTGCCGAACTCAGGGAGGTCAGGGACATCTCGTTGTAGCCGGTAGAATCCACCAGCTTCCGTGCCAGCTCCCGGAGCCTCTTGCGGCTGCGCTCACGGATAGGACGGTAAGAGGTACCTGCCTGACAGAAGCGGCATCCCCTGGTGCAGCCCCGGAAAAGCTCCAGCATAATACGGTCATGGACAATATCAATATATGGCAGTACCGGCTTTTCCACAAAAGGCACTGCATCCATGTCCTTAACCAGCCGCTTATAAATCACCTGCCTTGCCTCAGGCTCCGTGGGCTGAATGGAAGCAAAGAGCCCCTCCTCATTGTACTCTGCATGGTAGAAGGACGGCACATAAATGCCATCCAGCCCTGCGGCACGCTTCAAAAAGCCCTTTCGTCCCCCGGGACGTCCCTCCTGCTGCCACTGGCTAAACAGGCATGCCACCTCGCCGATGACTTCCTCTCCTTCACCCAGGATAAAGAAGTCAAAGAAATCAGCTATAGGCTCCGTGTTGTACACGCAAGGACCGCCGCCTACGATAAAAGGCTCCTCCTCGCCCCTGTCACGGCTCCAGATGGAGATACCTGCCAAATCCAGCATATTCAGGATATTGGAATAAATCATCTCATATTGCAGGGAAAAGCCCAGAAAGTCAAAATCCTTTATGGCATGAAAGCTCTCCAGGGAAAACAGGGGAATCTGCCTCTCACGCATAATGGCTTCCATATCCACCCAGGGTGCATACACACGCTCACAGGCGGTATCCTGCCTGCTGTTCAGCACCTCATAAAGGATTTTCAGCCCCAGGTTGGACATGCCCACCTCATAGATATCCGACAATGCCAGGGCAAAATGGCAGGGCACGCTGTCCCAATCCTTGTGCACCGCATTCAGCTCATGCCCCGTATAGCGTGCCGGCTTCTCCACCGCCTGCAAAATCTCCGGTTCCAAATTTATAATCAAAGCTCATACCTCTTTCTCTAATTAAATCAGCTGCTATTTTCATTCTAAAATTGCAGCTTCTGATTGCGCAAGTATATATTCATTAGTATCGTAATCGCCCAAATATTAGTAGTCAATGCACTGACACCGTAGCTCATGAAAGGCAGCGGAATGCCCGTTACCGGCATAATACCGGCTGTCATGCCCACATTTACCAGCACATGGAAAGCCAGCATGGAAGTAATTCCCACCGCCAGAAGAGTGCCGAAACTGTCCTGTGCCTGACGGGCAATCTGAATGCCGCGCCACAGCACCACCAGATACAAAAGCAGCAAGACCACCGTGCCGATAAAGCCCCACTCCTCGCCTACCACCGCAAAGATAAAGTCCGTGTGGTTCTCCGGCAAAAAGTTCAGCTGGCTCTGAGTTCCCTCAAAAAGCCCCTTGCCAAAGAGCATGCCTGAACCGATAGCTATCTTCGACTGAATGATGTGATAGCCGGAGCCCAGGGGGTCCACATTTGGGTCAAGGAAAACCATGATGCGCATTTTTTGATAATCCTTCAGCACATGCCACAAAAGGGGCAGGCAGGCTATGCCCGTGCCGAAAATACCTGCCAAAAGCTTCAGGTTAATGCCGCAGGCAAAAATCATGCCGAAGAAAATCGCCATGAAAACCAAGGATGTGCCCAAATCCGGCTGCTTCATAACCAGCAGGAAGGGGACGCCCACATAAGCCGCCACCGGCAGCAGGTCGGACAGGGTGTTCAGCTTGCCCACCTTCTCCTGCAAGAGAGCCGCCAGGGAAACAATCATGATAATCTTGGAAAACTCCGAGGGCTGCAAGGTAATCGGTCCCAGCTGAATCCAGCGCTGGGCTCCCAGGGCCGACTGTCCCACAAACATGACCGCCAGCAGCATGACCAGGTTAAAAATATACATCTTCTGCCCATACCTCTGCAGCATCTTGTAGTCAAAATTCATCAGGAAGATGGCTACCCCTGCATTAATCAGGGCAAACATGCCCTGCCTCTGCACGAACCAGTACCTCTCCTCGCTGGGTGTATTTACATGAGTAGCACTGCCGATAACAATCAGGCTGATAATGATTATTGCCGTTACCGAAAGCAGCAGCTTCATATCCATTTTTCTCAGCAGCTTTTTATCTAAAAACAAGGCAAATCCCTCCCGTCAAAGCCATGCAAAATAATTCCTTCTCAACCCCATAATGATAGCACGAACCAGCAAAAATAACAACAAAAAACGCCAATGCAAGCCTTGCATCAGCGTCCTTTAACAGCATATCAGTGATGGCGCATATTCTGGACAGGAATATTTGCCACCAGAGCCACGGAATCCTCCACGTTTTCCAGGGAAATCTCCATATCGCTCTGATTGATGACCATGTATTTGGAAATCACCTTGATAATATCGTCCCTGAGCTTCTCCATAACCTCAGGAGATACACTGGCACGGTCCTGGATAAGCACCATCTGCAGGCGCTTCTTGGCGACCTTGCCGGACTTTTCCCTCTTAAAAATGCTTAACAGCGAATTCAGCATTAGCCAGACCTCCTTATATTCCCAGGGCTTTCTTCAGGCGTGAGAAGAAGCTGTCCTTGGCAAAGGTCATAAAAGGAACATCCTCCCCCAGCAGGCGGCGGACGATATTGTCATAAGCGATGCCTGCCTGGGACTTTGGATTGCCCACCAGCGGCTCGCCCCGGTTGGCGGAGGTAACCACCATCTCATCATCAGGTATCTGGCCGATGCACTTGATGGAAAGGATATCATCAATATCACTCATATCCATCATATCGCCGCTTTCCACCATCTGCGGACGTATCCTGTTGACAATCAGGCTGATATTGTCCTTCTCAGCGCGTCCCAGCTCACCGATAATCTTGTCCGCATCACGCACGGCAGAAACCTCCGGCATAGTGACAACAATGGCACGGTCAGCAGCGGCAATAGCTGTCTTGAAGCCCTGCTCGATGCCTGCCGGGCAGTCGATAATCACATAGTCATACTCCTTGCGCAGCTCGTCGCACAGCACCATCAGCTGTGCCGGATTGACAGCAGACTTGTCCTTTATCTGGGAAGTAGGCAGCAAAAACAGGCTTTCATACTTCTTGTGGCGCACCAATGCCTTCTTGTAGGGCACACGTCCCTCCGTAACATCTACCAGATCGTACATAATGCGGTTTTCCAGCCCCAGCAGCAAATCAAGATTGCGCAGGCCGGTATCAGTATCAATCAGCACAACATGTTTGCCACGCTGCGCCAGGCCCACGCCCAGATTAGCAGTAGTGGTAGTCTTGCCAACACCGCCCTTGCCGGATGTAACTACAATAACCTCACTCATCAGAACAACATCCTACCTTTCTGTTACCTTCCAAATTATCTCTACAGCAATTATATCGCAACTATACAGTAATTCTCTTTACGGCAGTTATCTCTCTATCGGCTCAATGATAATCTGCCCATCCTTTATATACGCCTTCTCAGCATAATCGCTCTTTTCCGGGTTGTCCGGGGAACGGGCTATCAGGTTGGCAATGCGTATCTGCATAGGCATCAGCCTGTCTGCCACCACAAAGGCCTGATAATCCCCCATAGCTCCGGCATGGACAATCCCCCGGCAGTTGCCGCGCACATCAATGCTGCCGGCTGCCACAATCTTGGCACCGGGATTTACATTGCCGCAAATCATCACGGAACCCTGGGAGGTAATCTCCTCGCCATTCCTGACTGTACGGTTGATGACGGTCATCACCTGCTGCTCCTCAGTCAGGCGGCTGCCGCCCTCTGACTGAAAGGACTGCTGAGCTGCCTGCACAGGCGGCTGCATGCCGCGCCCCCCGGAGCTTCCATGCTGTTCCTGCCGCCTGAGGTGCTTCCTGTCACCTGCAGTCACCGCCAGCCCCTTGTCCGTAAGGAATTCCTTCAGGCCGCTGCGCACTGATTTGCTGAGATCCGCCACCACCAGCTGAAACTCCGTCCCCTTGGGGAAAAACTCAGGATGCTCGGAAAGCTTTTTTTCCAGCTCCTCCTGCACATCAGCAAGCTCTGCCGAGCTGTCTATCATCAGCTGAAAGCCGCCTGCACCGCCCTTGATTTTTATTAGTTCCCTTGCCATACAAACACCTCTCGCAATTACTGCTTTTTCTGTACCTGTGCCGTTGCAGCCGCCCTTGCCTTGGCTTCCGCCTCAGCCTTTGCCTTTGCCCGGGCTGCCACCTGTGCCGGATCCGGTATATGGAATGCCGCATCCAGGATCTTCTTGCCGATAGGTACCGCAGACTGGGAGCCGTAGCCGCCCTGCTCAACAATCACCGCTACCACAATGGTAGGATTATCAAAAGGCCCGTATGCTACAAACCAGCCATGGTCCCTGCCGTGGGGATTTTCCGCCGTACCTGTCTTGCCGGCAATCTCCACAGGATAATTCTTGCCAAAGATAAAAGCTGCCGTACCATACTTGGTAACCTGGTGCAGTCCCGCCTGCACCAGGCGGATAAACCTGTCCTCCACATCCAGCTGGCTCAAAAGCTCCGGCTTGAACTGCTTGACCACATTGCCATTCACATCAACGATTTTATCCACCAGATAAGGCTTGTACCTCTTGCCATCAGCAGCAATCTCTCCCATAATGGAAGCCGCCTGCAATGGCGTAACCAGATTGAAGCCCTGGCCGATGGCGGCATCAAAGGTCTCTGCCAGATACCAGTCCTCCTCAAAGACCCGCTGCTTGTACGCCTTGCATGCCACCAATCCTTCTGCCTCATAAGGAAGGTCAATACCTGTTATCTTCCCCATGCCGAACATGCGGGCATACCGCTCAATCTGGTCAATGCCCAGGCGGTTGCCCATCTCATAAAAGTACACATTATCAGAATGTGCCATAGCTTCCTCAAAATTCAGCCAGCCCAGTGCCTCGCCACCGGCATTGCCCTTGGGGATAATCCAGTGATGGCCGGAGTCAAAAATCTTTTCCTCAGGCGTAACCTTTGCCTCGGAAAGAGCTGCCGTGCCGGTAATAATCTTGAAGGTGGAGCCCGGAGGGTACTCACCGGTAATGGCCTTGTTATCCATCGGATAGTAAGGGTTGTTGTTGATTACCGCCCAATCCTTGGAGGAAATGCCGTTGACGAAAAGATTGGGGTCAAAAGCTGGACGGCTGACTATTGCCAGCACCTCACCGGTCTGAGGGTTCAGTGCCACGGCTGCCGCTGCATGGGCACCAATCTGCACCAGCTGCTCATCTATGGCCTTTTCCGCGGCTGCCTGAATTTCCTGATCTATGGTCAGGTGCAGGTCATTGCCGGGAATGGGATTTTTCCTGCCCAGCACCTGCACAGGCTTGCCGGTAACATCCACCTCTACCTGCTCGCCACCGTTAGTGCCACGCAGGTACTGGTCATAGACCTTCTCAAGCCCGAACTTGCCGATGATGTCACCGCTCTTGTAGCCCTCATCCTTCTTCTTTTCCAGCTCCGCATCGCTGATTTCGCTTACATAGCCATAGGCATGGGCGCCCTGTGTCTTGTAAATATAATCGCGGATAGGCAGAACCTCCACTACAACCCCCGGATACAAATCCTTCTGCTCCGCGATAATCGTAGTCAGCTCCGGCCCCACATCGGTCTTGATGCGGATGGGGTCAAAGCCCACATGGGCAGCAATCTTGCTGTGAATTTCCTCCACCGGCACATTCAATAGTGCCGACAGCCTGCTGATGACCTCCTCGGAAATAGGCTCCGTCAGGGGCAGCAAAGAAACGGTAAACCCGGGATGATTTGTTACCAGGATATTGCCATTCCTGTCGTACATTGTCCCTCTCGGGGCAACCGAAGGAACCAGACGGATGCGATTGCCGTCTGCCAGATTTGCATAATATTCGCCATCGTACACCTGCAGATACCCCATCCGGGCAATCAATGTACTGATGACAAGAACAATGATGATGCTCAGCACCTTCAGCCGTCCACTAAAAATATCCTTATCCGACATTTAAATCTCCCAATCATCTATATGCCAGCAAAGCACTGGCAAAATAAACAACAAAATGTGGCAGGCCCTGCTGCCACAAATTTATTTTTTTTCAGATGCACGCTTGTCAACCTTGTGCACCATTACATGCACCGGCCAGGCAAAAACTATGTTGTAGCACAGCATGGGCAGCAGCTTGTACTTGATATGCGCCAACGGAAAGAAGCCATACCCCAGCAAGAGAAAAATAATCTCAAACAGGCAGAACACCGAAATAGTGCTCATCCAGGCTGCCGCCAGAGGCAGGATAAAGCTGTCCCGGAGCACCCTGTTAGAAAAAATGCCGCAGCAGAACCCCATCAGCATGTTGGCAAAGGTATTCATGCCCAAAAAGCCGCCGGAGGCAAGGTCCTCAAAAAGCCCCAGCAAAAAGCCCATAAAGCAGCCCAGCCGCCTTCCCTTCAGAAAGGCAAAGGAAATCGTAATCAAAAGCAGCAGATCAGGCCCGATGCCGCGATAAAAAATCAGCGGCAGGAACGACGTCTGCACCACATAGGCTGTCACCACCAGTGCCAGCCAGCACAAGAAAGTCCTCATTTTTCACTGCCCTCTGCCTTGATAAAATTGCCATCCTTATCGGTCTCCGTGCCCGGAGTCTGCGGTGGCGGCGTCAATGCTGCAGGCGGAGCCTCACGGGATGCCGTAATAATCAGCACATCCTCCAGCCGCTGGAAATCCACTGCCGGTTCCACCACAGCAACCTCCAGAAGGCCGCCGCCGTCATCATGGAGAGCCTTTACCTTGCCCACCATGATGCCCTTGGGGAAAATCCCGCCAAAGCCTGATGTGATAATGGTATCTCCCTCCACCACATCGGAATTTTTCGGGATATTAATCATATTGGGTGTCAGGGCATCCTCGATACTGCCCTGCACAATGCCAGCTACCCTTGACTCAGGCCTCTGAATCAGGGTGCCTACGGAGCAACGTGGATCCAGCACCAGCTGTACCTTGGCTGCATTGGGCGCAACCTCCGTCACAACGCCTACCAGTCCCTTTTCCGTCACCACCGGCATATTCCTGGCAACGCCGTCACTGCTGCCCCTGTTCACCACAATCATGCTGGTCCAGGTAGCCTGCTCCCTGCCAATCACCTGGGCTGCCATCAAATCAAACTGAGAAGCCGCCTGCTTGTAGCCCAGAAGATTGCGCAACCGCTCATTCTCAGCTGCATACTCGGCAGCTGTCAGGTTCTGCTGACGGAGCTGCACCACCTCGTTTTTCAGCAGCTCATTCTGATAGTAGGCAGACACCAGCTCCCAGATTGCCGAGGTAACGCCATTGACCTGGTAGCCAGCCCAGGAAATGGCCCGCTGGAAGGGAGCCAGTGCCCCTGTTACCGCCTGGCTGCTGACAGGGGCAGAAAACCTGCCCCTTGCCGCAAAAAATATAATCACAAAGATACTGACCGCCACAAAAATCAGCAGCCAAACCGTGCGCTGTGAATTTTTATCTCGCCGTACCCTGTTCATCTTATCTCAACTTCTTCGTAGTCATAACAACACGCTTCAACAGCTCAATGTTCTCCAGGGAACGCCCGGTGCCCTCGCCAACGCAGGACAGGGCATCCTCGGAAACCAGCACCGGCATGCCGGTCTCACGGCTCAGGAGCTTGTCAAGGCTGGTCAGCAGGGAGCCGCCGCCGGTCATCATGATGCCATGATCCATAACATCGGCAGCCAGCTCAGGCGGAGTCTTCTCCAGGGTGCCCTTTACTGCATCCACAATCTTCTGCACCGGCTCACTGAGGGCGGAGCAGATTTCGCCGGACACGATCTTGATGGTCTTCGGCAAGCCGCTGACCAGGTCACGGCCACGGATATCCATGGTCTTTTCCTTGGCTGGCTCTGCAATGGCAGTACCGATATTGATCTTGATTTCCTCTGCAGTGCGCTCACCGATTAGGAGATTGTACTCCCGCTTGATATGCTGGATGATGGAGGAATCCATCTCATCGCCGCCAATGCGGATGGAGCAGCTGGTAACGATGCCTCCCAAAGAAATAACTGCAATCTCGGTAGTACCGCCGCCGATATCAACCACCATGGAGCCGGTAGCCTCCTCTACAGGCAGCCCTGCACCGATAGCGGCAGCCATAGGCTCCTCAATGAGATATGCCTCCCTGGCACCTGCCTGCTGCGCTGCATCAATGACGGCACGCTTCTCCACCTCGGTAACACCGGACGGCACGCCAACCACTACCCGTGGGCGCACAAAGGATTTGGTGTTCATGGCCTTTCTGATAAAGTACTTCAGCATGGCCTGGGTCACATCAAAATCTGCGATGACGCCATCCTTCATAGGGCGGATAGCCACAATGCTGCCCGGGGTACGGCCAATCATGCGCTTTGCCTCGTCGCCTACAGCCAGCACATCGCCGGTATCGCTCTTTATTGCTACAACAGACGGCTCACGGAGGACAATGCCCTTGCCCTTGATATGAACCAAAGTGTTTGCTGTTCCTAAATCAATACCCATGTCATGGGATAAACCACCAAAAATGTTCCACATGTTAAAAATTACTCCCTTCAAAAATAGAACCGCTGCCATATTCCTGCCACATCAGCTTCGATACAGCAAACTCTATTTTATCACACCTTTTTCTTTAAGGGAAATATAATTATCATTTCCTAGAATAATATGATCCAGCACGGGAATATCCATCACCCTGCCCACCTGCACCATCCGTGCCGTAACCTCAATATCCTCCTTGCTGGGAGTTGGATCACCGCTGGGATGGTTGTGCACCAGGATAATAGATGCCGCCGTCTGCTGGATGGCCGCCTTGAACACCTCCCGGGGATGCACCACGGAAGCCGTAAGGCTGCCAACAGAAATCACAGGCATAGATAAAATATGATTTTTTACATTCAATAAAATAACTGCAAAGTGCTCCCTGTCCTCGTACCTGAAACGAGGCATGGCATAATCAGCCGCATCCTCCGGGCAGGTGACCATGGCCCTCTGCCTGGATATATGGGCATTCAGCCTCTTGCCCAGCTCCACCGCGGCCATCACCTCGGCAGCCTTGGCACTGCCTATGCCCTGGAGGCACATCAGCTCCCCTGCCGTAATGCGGCCCAGGGCTGAAACGCCATCATCCTTGTACAGGCTCAGAATATCCTGTGCCAGCTGCAAGGCTGATCTCTCCTTGGAGCCATTCCGCAGCACTATTGCCAGAAGCTCTGCATTGCTCAAAAAACCCGGTCCCAAAGCCAAAAGCCTTTCCCTTGGCCTCTCGTCAACCGGCAGTTCCCTCACCATTGCCATATAAATCAATCCCCGCCTTCCTGGCAAGGCCGTCAAGACAATGGAGCGGCAAACCTACGACATTGGAATAGGAACCTCTGATTTGTTCAACAAAGACAGCCGCCCGTCCCTGAATACCATAAGCACCAGCCTTGTCAGCGGGCTCGCCGGTATCGACATAACGGGTAATCGAAGCTGCCGAAAGCGGGGCAAAAACTACCTCCGTCGTTTCGTATGCCTGCCAGATGCGTCCCTGCCAGGCAAGGGCAATCCCGGTCATCACCTGATGTGCCCTGCCTGAGAAGCTGGTCAGCATCTCTATAGCATGCTCCCTGTCCCTAGGCTTACCATAAATATTTCCATCAAGGCTCACCACCGTATCAGCTCCCAGCACCGGTATATCCGGGTGCAGTGCCGCCACGGCAGCTGCCTTTAAATGCGCATTTTTCATCACCAGCTCAGAGGGAGTCATGCCCTCGCCGCCGGCTTCCTCAGTATCGGCTGTCTCTATCCTGAAGCAGCAGCCGATTTGCTCCAAAAGCTCCTTCCGCCTGGGAGAAGCAGAAGCCAGAATAAACATTAAGAATTGCCTCCTCGGATTAAGTCATTACACTAACACAAAATCCCTTCTAACATAATAAAAGACTCTGAGAGAAAAATCAAGTCACCCAGAGTCTAAATTTCATGTTTATTTATGTTTATTTTTTCGCTTTATTGCCAACGGAAAAACATGGCAGCACCATCAATATTTTTCCCGTCAAATAGCTTGCCAAAAGCGACAAAATACTAACAATTATGTACTTGGGATAAGTTGGCAAATCAATGGACAGGAAGCCCCAGGCAATCAGCATCACCAAACCCATGTGGGTGTAGTACATGTTGTAGCTGTTGGCTGCCAGCTCACCCAATATACCGTTGGTATAATCCAGTTTCGCCTGGAAAACCGCCAAAAGGCCGAAAACAGCTGACAGCAGGAACAAAACGTGAATAGCAGCCTTCACCAGCATATACTGCTCCGGGCTGGCTGCCGTAGGCGCCCCCATGGTGGTGTAGAACAGGTAGGCAATGCCGGTCACAATAAAGGCAGGCAGCCACTTGGCCGGCTCCGCCTGGTAGCCTCCCTCCACAAACCACTGATGCCGCCAGGCATAAGCACCCAGGAAGAAATACAGCGGATAAAAGGAAATGCGGGTAGGCTGGTACACCAGAACCGGCCAGATATTGCACCACAGATCATAATTGCCTTCCACATAGAAGTAGGAGGCTGCCGTGCAGATATAACAGAGAATGGTAAAGCCCACGAACAGCTTCGGGCCCGGAATAGAAATTCCCTGCCGCTCCTTAAATGATGGCATGATTTTGCAGAACAGGAACAGGGCGATGTAGAGATAGGTCAGCATCCCCAGAAACCAGTACTGCACATGGCTGAAGCATGGGCCGAAAACAAACAGCTTGAAAAGATAATCATTAACATAATCCATCGGTATGCCACGGCTGGCAAACATGATATAGGTTACCGGCGGTGCCAGCAGGATAACGCCTGCTATCCAGGGCAGGACAATGCGCAGGAGCTTGCTTTTCCAGAACTGCTTCCCGGTCTGCTTGGACAGGGACATGATGCCAAAATAGCCTGAGATAAAAAACATCACCGGCATGATGAAGATATCCGCCCACAGCACGAACAAAGTAAAAGGAAATTTCGGGTCCGCCTTGTCTACTGTGTACCACCATTCAGGTGCATAAGCCATGTAGCACATGGATGCGTGAAAGACAATCATCAGGCAGACGATAAATGTCTTGAGATTGTCCAGAAAGAATATACGCCTTTTCTTTTCCAAATTTATACCCCCTATAATACTATTTGTCAGCGTTTTTGTTTCTTCTGACGTCTTTCGTAGATAATGAAACCGACTACCATAACAATTGCCAAGACCAGGGAAAAGACCAGACGATAAGGATTTTCGCTGGCTGTCACCGCATCATGGCCTATCATTGCTTCGATAGCGGTAGATGGCAGCTTGCCAATCAGGGCAGCGATAGTAAAATCCCTGAAGGACATTTTGCTGACAGCTCCCAGGGCATTAAGCAGCCCGGAAGGCAGATACGGGATGATGCGGGCAATCAGCATGACCTTGAAGCCCTGGCTGCCGCTCAGCTCGTCAATCTTCTGCAAGGACTTATGCTTCGAGATGACGTCCTCTGCCGCATCCCGGAAAAGGAATCGCAGCAGTACAAAGCTCAGTGCCACACCCACAGTCTCCGCAATCCATGCCAACAGAATTCCCGGCACAATGCCAAAAATCAAGGCATTGGCAGAGGAAAAAATCATGGCAGGCGGAAAGCCTATGGCATTGACGCACAGCACCAAAAAGAAGCTGAACACCATTGCCCAGGCACCAAAGGAATTGATATATTCCGCCACCCGGTGCATATCACCGCTGAGGCACACATCCCACAATTCTCCAAAAAATGCAGGATTTAAAAGGTAAACAATGCCAAACAGCAGGCAGAGTGCCACCACGGCACCAATTTTTATCGGCAAAGTAGATTTCGACATTTTCATAGGCTACAATCTCCTAACACAACCACCTGCAACCAGCTGACAGCGCAGCCAATCGCATACCAATACAATCATGTAGAACATTATAGCACAATACACTCATTATGTCTTTATCACTCTTTTTCCTTGCCGCCTGACCAAAAGCCATCCTCATTCTGGCTGATGCTTACAGCATCCCAGCTCATGCGGAAAAATACCTCATACCAGTCAGGCTGGGGATGGTTGCCCCAAATCATATCGCCAAATAAAAGCCCTGTAAGAGGCATAGAAAAATAACTCAGGATGGCAATCGGAGCTACCGGCTTGATAAGCCCCTCCCGCTGCCCCCGATAAACAAACTCATACAAAGGCTCATAAAAAACATATACCTGCTCCAGAGCCAGCTGCTGGCTCTGCATGGACGCCAAAAACTGCTCATGGACAAGAAATTTGTCACTGTGCTCCTGCCCCAGCTTAATCAGCCGCCGATAATACTCCCTGAAGCATTCCTTAACCGGCTGGTCCATATCGAACCCCTCCGCCAGATAATGGCAGATAAATTTCTCCGTGTACTCATACACCTCCCTCAAAAGCTGCTCCTTGCTGGAAAAATACACATACATGGTAGCCTGGGGCACACCTGACTTTTTTGCCAGCTTGGACATGCTGATGCCATCCAGTCCGCCATCAGCAATCAAGGCAATGGCTGCCTCAAATATTGCTTTTTTCTTATCCTCACTTTGTCTGCGCATAATAAAATCCTTTTCTGCCGCTGTCCCGGTCACAGCAGCCATGACATGAACAGCTATCCCCTGCTCACTGCTTAAATTATAACCGATTGTTCAGTCGGTGTCAATCTATGTAAAATTTATATAATCCCGCCATAAAAAGATTGACTAAGATGCGCTGGTGGTAGTAATATTTGTATGGCAAAAAATTATTGCACGATTGTATATTGCGAGGTGAAAACAATGGACGCAGGCCCTGAACCCCAGGACAAACCAAAATTAAATAGGGAGACTGTATCTATTGCCCCGCAGCATATAATGCATATAAAGGTTATGTGTACTGCGTAATCTATGGGCGGTTGCTATGTGCCGGGCGAGAAGCATTTGCCAGGCACATGGCAATCCTGCATGGCGATGGATAGAGTCTCCGTAACGAAAGGAGAACCATCACTATGCTGAAGATTTACAAATCTTTGGAAACCGGACCATTGCAGGAGCTGAGCCTGAAAACCCTTGAAAGCGGTGCCTGGATTAACATCGTGGACCCTACCCCCTATGAGCTGAAGGTGGTAGGCAACCTGACCGAGGTTGAGCCTGATTTTCTCCGCTCCGCCCTGGATGATGAGGAGCGTTCCCATATTGACATTGAGGACGACAGCGTGATGATTTTGACCAATGTGCCGGTGGTACGGGACGAAGGCAGCTACGATACCCTGCCGCTTGCCATCATCGTCACCGAGGACTACATCATCACAGTCTGCCTGGAGGAAACCCCGGTGCTTTCCTATTTTAACGAAAAAAGTGCCCGCTTCTTCCGCACCTTCAAAAAGACACGTTTTCTTTTCCAGATACTTTATCGCAGTGCCACCTTCTATCTCCGCTACCTGCGCCAGATCAGCAAGCAGTCTGACGAGATAGAGAGCAAGCTGCGCCATTCCATGAAGAACCGGGAAATTCTGAAGCTTCTGGAACTGCAAAAAGCACTGACCTTCTTCAACGCCTCCCTGCGTTCCAATGGTGCCGTACTGGAAAAGCTCATGCGGCTCCGCACCACCACCTCCATGCAGCCAATGCTGAAATACTACGAGGAAGACGAGGATTTGCTGGAGGATGTCATCATCGAGAACAAGCAGGCACGGGAAATGGTAGAGATGTACAGCAAGATTCTGGCCCGGCTGGCAGATACCTTTTC
>JAEDOE010000055.1 GCA_016302095.1 Anaerovibrio sp.
GCCTTGGCAGTGGCACTGCCGATGGCGCATACCTTTGCCCTGCCCAGGCCGCGGCTGTCCCTGCCGGCAGCCAGCAGACGGTCAAAGAAATAATTCACACCGTTTGCCGAGGTAAAAATCAGCCAATTATAAGCATCAAGTTCCCCAATGGCTTTATCCAGTGCCCCGAAGCCATCAGCTGGCGGCTGAATACGGATGGCAGGCGCCTCTGTGCAGGCCGCTCCCAAGGTTTCCAGCTTTTCTGCCAAAAGGGATGCCTGTGCCCTCGCCCGGGTAACCAGCACCCTTTTGCCAAAAAGGGGCTTTAGCTTCGGATTATCAAACCATGCCAGCTTTTCCCGGAGCTTCACCACGTTGCCCACCAGGAAAATGCATGGCGGCTTGATGGACTCACTTTTCACCAAATCCGCCGCCTCGGCCACTGTAGAGGTCCATACCTGCTGCTGTGCCTTGGTGCCCCAGCGGATAATCGCCACAGGGGTATCGCCGCTCCTGCCGTTTTCCATGAGCCTTGCCGTGATCTTCGGCAGGTTTGCCACCCCCATCAGGAACACCACTGTGTCCGTAGCCGTAGCCAGCTGCTGCCAGTTGATATCCGAGTTTTCCTTGGTCGGGTCCTCATGGCCTGTCACCACTGCAAAGGAAGCAGCCACTCCCCTATGGGTGACAGGGATGCCTGCATAGGCAGGCACGGAAATGGCCGAGGTCACCCCCGGCACAATCTCAAAGGGCAGCCCGTTCTCCTGCAAAAGCAGTGCTTCCTCGCCGCCCCTGCCAAATACGAAGGGATCTCCCCCCTTCAGGCGCACCACGGTTTTTCCTTCCTTTGCCAGATCCACCAGCAGCTGGCAGATTTTGTCCTGAGTCATGGTGTGCTGGCTGGAAGCCTTGCCCACATAGATAAACTCCGCGTCCCTTGGCGCATACTGCAAAATCCGCTCATCCGCCAGCCGGTCATACACCACCGTATCCGCCATCTTCAGGCAGTCACATGCTTTCAGCGTCAGGAGGCGGTAATCACCCGGCCCTGCCCCGATCAGATAAACCTTTCCACTCTTGCCATTCATAAAAACCTCATAACCTCCTACCGCTTACAGCTCTATGCCAAGGGAGCGCAGGATTTCCCTGCCTCCCATATCCAGCAGCTTATTCGCCAGGGAAATGCCCAGGTTCTCCGCCTCGTCAGCAGCCCCCTCCACGCTGTCCCTGAAAAGCTTCCTGCCATCCAGGGAGGCAATCACCGCCTCCACCCGGATAGCCTCCGCCTTGCCTGTATGTGCATCTTCCAAAATATCTGCGTTATCTACCGGCTGGGCATATACCCCCACCGGCACCTGGCAGCCCCCCTCCACCGTGGCGAGAAAGCCCCGCTCCGCCGCCGTGCAGGCACGGGTAATACCATCATCCAGAAAAGAAAGCAGTTCCCGGGTTTCCCTGTCATCTATCCTTGACTCAATGGCCAGTGCCCCCTGCCCAACCGCCGGCAGGCACAGTGACTGAGGCAGCACCTGGCGGATGCGCCCGCCGAAGCCCAGCCGCTTCAGCCCGGCACAGGCCAGGATAATACCGTCAAAATTCTCCTCCTCCAGCTTCCGCAGCCGGGTATTTACGTTGCCCCGCAAATCAACAATCTGCAAGTCAGGCCGGGCATGGAGAAGCTGCGCCCGGCGCCGGAGGCTGGATGTGCCTACCTTTGCTCCCTCCGGCAGTGCCCCAAAGCTCCCATATCGCTGGCTTACCAGGGCATCCCCCGCATCAGCCCTTTCCGTAACAGCCGTAATCACCAGCCCCTCCGGCACCATTACCGGCATATCCTTCAGGCTGTGCACCGCAATATCTATCTCACCTGCCAGCATGGCAGTCTCCAATTCCTTGGTAAAGAGCCCCTTGCCGCCGATCTTTGCCAGAGGCGCATTGAGGATTTTATCCCCCTTGGTGGTCATGAGCCGCTTCTCTATTGCCAGATCAGGATACCTTTTTCGCAATTCCCCAATGACGAAATCCGCCTGCCACAGGGCCAGCTGGCTGCTTCTGGTTCCCACTATCAGCTTTTTCTTACTCATCGGCATCAACCTCGTTTCCCATCTCGCCTATATCCTCCAGCTGAAAAAGATTCTGCATGGCGCCTTTCAGCTCCTGCTCATGAGCCGTGCCCACCGCATCATGGACGCTGCTCATAGGCTCCCTGAGCAGCTTTCGCACCAGCATCTTCGTCATGTTCTCCACTATCCGCACATCGTCCTCGGACAGGCCCTTCAGCTTGCGGAATGCCCTTTTCAGCTCAATCTGCCTGATCTGCTCCGCCTTTTCCGACAGCTGGCTCATCACCGGCTGCATGGAAAGATACTGATACCTGTCCAGAAGGGCTGCCGTTTCCTCCAGCACAATGGCTTCTGCCGCCACAGCCTCCTGCTGGCGGTGCTGCAGGTTGTCATCCACCACCGACTCCAGGTCATCAATGTTAAAAAGGCTGATGCCGGGCAAATCACCCACCGCCGGGTCCACGTCCCGGGGCACGGCAATATCAATCAGCACCAGCTGCCGCTCTGACCTGCGCCTCTCCATGGCCTTGGCCATCTCCCGGGGGCTGATGACATAGTGAGGGGCTCCCGTGGAGGTAATAATGATATCCATATCCCCCATCAGCTCATACACCTGTGTCCATGGCACGGCCTGCCCCAGAAAACGCATGGCAAGGGCCTCCGCCCGCTCCAGGTGATGATTTGCCACGAAAAGCTTCGGTGCCCCCTGGCTGAGGAGGTGGGATGCCGTCAGCTCCGCCATCTTGCCGGCTCCGAAAAGCAGCACCCGGCAGCCATCCACATGGCCCAGCACTTTCTTGGCCAGCTCCACTGCCGCATAGCTGACAGACACTGCGCTATAGGCAATCCTGGTTTCCGTCCTCACCCTCTTGCCCGTGGCAATGGCACGGTGAAACAAAAGGTTCAGCATGGTATCAGTGCCGCCGTTTTCCAGGGCCACCGCATAGGCATGCTTTACCTGGCTGAGAATCTGCCCCTCGCCAATGACCAGCGAGTCAAGGCTGGAGGATACCATGAGCAGGTGATCCACGCAGTCCCTGCCCCAATAAGTATAGGTATAGCTTGCCAAAAAAGCCTCATCCAGCAGCACCCCGGTCAGCCAGTGCCACACCTTCACCACTGGAAACAAATCCCCCGCCTGCTCCACCACCGCATAAACCTCGCTGCGGTTGCAGGTGGACAGCACCACAGCCTCCCTGATGCCGGACACCTCCTCCAGGTTTGCCAGCACCATCATGATCTTTTCCTGAGGTATACTAAATTTTTCCCTGATCTCCACCGGTGCTGTCCGATGATTCAGCCCCAGCACCACTAATCTCTTTTCTGACTTCATCTTTCGCCTGTTCCATTCTGCCCTGTAAAATCAAATCCATAATCTCCTGCTTCATGGCCTGCCGCCACAGCTTCTGCCGCCTCTGGGTACCTTCCACAGTCTTCAGAAGCTCCTTCCTGGCTGTGCCCAGCCAGGCCAGAAACTCTCCCAAGCCTGCATGATAGCGTTTTTCCATGTCCGCCTTCACCAGCCTGGCAAAAGCCGGGCTGCTGCCTCCTGTAGCCACGGTCATTTCCAGCTCTCCCTGCCGGATGACCGCCGGCACAAAAAAATCGCAGTCTTTGGGTTCAGTAGCACTATTTACCAGTGCCCCTGCCGCCCTTGCCTGACGGCATACCTCCGCATTGGCGGCAAAATCATCCGTAGCTGCAAAAACCAGCCGGAAAGCACCGTAGCGCCAGCGAAATTCCTCATGGGTGGATTTCTGCCAGAGCACCCTGCCGCTGGCCATCAGTTCCTCTATCTCAGGCAGCACCCGGGGGGCTACAACCACCACGGTAGCCTTTTCCGCCACCAGATGCTTTATTTTCCTATAAGCAACGCTGCCGCCTCCCACTACAGCTGCCGCCTGTCCCTCCAGGCGCATATTAATCGGATACATAGCCGCCCCCATTTATCACACAAATTCGCACAAAAACGAATAACATTCACCTTTCAATTATACCAATTATATTACAAACCACGGCAAAAAAAAAGACCATGACGAACTATCACGGTCTTTCCTGCAAAAAATTATTCCAATTCCATAATATTGTGTTTCAATACATAGATAAGTGCCTGAGTCCTGTCATTAACATTCAGCTTGCGGAAAATATTTGTCAGATGATTTTTGACGGTCTTCTCACTGACAAACAGTGCCTGAGCAATATCCTGGTTGCTGAAGCCCTTGGCGATGCATGCCACCACATCCATCTCACGGGCAGTCAGCCGCTCGTTGCGCCCTTCACGCCACATGGCCTTCGCCTTTTCCTGCATATCCTCGCTAGGCTTGATATTGCCGAAAATACGCTTCTGCAGCTCCGGCAGGAGATAAAATCCTCCCTCTGCCACCGTATGGATTGCCTCCAAAAGCACGCTAGGCTCCACGCCCTTCAGCAGATAGCCGTAGGCACCGTTCTTCAAAAGCTCCAGAACATAGTTATCGTTATCATGAATGGTAAGTGCAATAATCTTGACATGGCACCGTGCCGCTGCCAGCTGCTTGCACACTTCCATACCGCTCAGCCCCGGCATATTCAAGTCCAGCAGCAAAACATCAGGCTGTAACACCAAAGTCCTAGCCAAAGTTTCCTGGCCATCCTCGGTTTCGCCTACAACCTCTATGTCGCTCTCAAAATCCAATACACCTTTGATGCCCTGACGAAGCAATGCATGGTCATCCGCTATCAAAACTCTTATTGGCATACTATAATCCCCCATTGTATATTTTGACCGATTTCAAAATACATTTTGGGTATATTATACCACACTTGAACAATTTATGAAACTATTTTAGCCTTTAATATGATAAAAATTTCTGAATTAGTTACGCTGGAATGTACACTTTTGAATAAGTTCCCCAGTATAGGCAAATCCCCCAGAAACGGCACCTTGGACATGGATTTGATTTCCTCGGAGGAAATCAGGCCGCCTATGACCATAGTCTCACCGTCCTTCAGCCGCACCATGGTATCAGCGGAACGCTTCTGGAAGCTGTAGGCATTCATTTCCTCCACATACTGGGGGGAGCTGACCTCGGTATGGATTTTCGAAGTAATATAGCCATCCTCGTTCACCATGGGCAGGCACCGCAGGATGATGCCTGCCGGGCGGTACTCGATAGAGGTTGTCACTGTAGAATTGGTGGTGGAAACCGTCGGCACCGGCACCTCGCCGCCAATATTGATAACCGCTTCCTGCCCCTGCATGGTGACGATGTTAGGCCGGGACAGCACATCCGCCTTGCCATGGCTCACCATGGCTTCAATGGCGGCTGAAAACTGCCACTCATAGGGCTTGCCGCCAGGTCCCTTGCCAAAGCTGACTATGCCCCCTGCCGTGCCGGATTTATCAAAGACAGGGCGTTTTGCCTCATCCCCATCGTAGTTGTACTGGGGCAGGGTTGTCCAGTCCCACTGTATGCCCAGCTTGCTGGCATCCTCCTTGTTGACGGACACCACCTTTGCCTCAATGGACACCTGCCTGGCAGGCACATCCAGCTTCTGCACCAGCTCCCTGGCCTTCCGGGCATCCTCTGCCGTACCATAGACCATCAGGCTGCCAGTGCTCACATCTGCCAGCACCCGCTGCCTTTTCCTCTCAGCATCCCTTTGGGGCTTCGTCCCATCCTTGGCAGGCTTTTCGCTGTCCCCTTTGCTTTCCCCCTGCTCAAAATACATTGCCACCGCATTTTTTATATCCTGCAAGGGGGCGTATTTTACCGGCAGTACATGGACGCTGCCAAAGCCCTGCTGCAAATTCCCCTTTCCTGCCACAATCCAGGTACTGCCATCCCTGGTCATGGCAAAGCCCCCTGCCCGGATGATCTGCTGCAGTATTTCCTCCGGCTCCGCCTCATCCACCTTCAATGAGATATTTCCTGTTACCGTCCTGTCCAGAATAATATTTATATTGCCCATCCTGGCTACGGAGCGAAGCAGCTCCCCCACATCCCCATCCTGCACATTAAGGGACATGGCATTCCCCCTGCCACTCCCCAGCAGCATCAGGCATACCGCCATACTAACCAAAAATCTTTTCATCATGTTCCCCCATTTCTCCACCAAACTGCTCATGCCAGCCTGTCACCTATCCGCAGCCTGTGCCGACAGCCATTAACCGCAATCACTGCCTCATCCTGCTCCACCCCCTCCAGGCATATCCCCGACCATGCCTCGCCTGCCAGCAGGAGCCTGCTTTTGCCACCTGCCAGCACCAGGGCTCCCACGCCATCCCCGGCATGGATGATTCCCTGCAGCTGCATGACGTCATCTTTTCCCTGGCTATCCGCTCCGGCTCCTGCCTTGCCAGCCGCCTGACCGGCATTGGCAGCTGCTTGCACATGACCGGCTACTGCCTGTCCTTTTCCTGGAACAGTTCCTTTATTCACCGGTCCGGCAGGCAGCCTCCCCTGACCTGTCCCCTGCCCCCTGGCTGTCTTCTGTCCGGCAGCTGCCTGCTGTGCTTTCTGCTGCTCCTCAGAGGGATGCCCTGCCAAAAAAGGATTGCGCAGCTGCTCCCTGTCCAGTACCCTGCTGCCACCACGAATTGGCAGGGCTGCTGCCCTCTTTTCCTTCCCTTCCCTCTCAATGCTACCAGCAGACAAGGCTACCTGCTCCTGCCCATCCTCACTGCCTGACAGCACAAAAAGAGCCATGACGGCACAGGCAGCCAGCGTAAAAAACACTGCCGCCCGAAGCCACCATGACTCCCTAAATTTCTGCAAAAATCTCTCTCCGTACTGCCGGAAACTCTCCCCTGCCAGCTCCCAAAACTCCATCCTGATGCTCCCCCCTGATTTCTGCGCAGGCACCTGCCGAAAGGACATCTCCCTGCCATGCCTGCATTCATATAAAATTTTCAAGGAGCATCCCCTTATATCCGCAGAAACCCTCCGCAGATAATCCACTATAGCGCACAGGACACGCACCGCATCCCGGCTTGAGATAAGTATACTTCATCTTCATCAATAAATCAAG
>JAEDOE010000056.1 GCA_016302095.1 Anaerovibrio sp.
GGGATGCCTGCCTTGGCATAGTACTCCTTCATCTTGGACTTGTACTTGATGCGTGGGATGTCCTCGTCATGGAAGCCGCTGGTAATGTTGAAGTCGGTGCGCAGATGGGCATCCCGCTCCAGCCAGTACTCGTTGTTGGACTCCAGCCAGTCAATGCGGCCGTACTTGCTGATGAAGAAGGCAACCGCCTTGTATACCTCGTCGTAGTTTTCCAGGCTGCTGACCTTGTAATACTCGTCCAGGCTGTCCTTCAACTCCTGACGGAGGTTATCATAAGGGCAGTCGCCGATGCCCAGCACCCGGAGGCCGTTGTTCTTCAGCTCGCGGCAGAAATTCCAGTAGTTTTCAGGGAAATTCGGGGAAAGAAATACCACATTTTTCATTATATATCACCTCATAAAATTTTGTATGCCGTATATGATTGGGCTTAGATGCCATACATGATGGTAGGGATGGCAAAGGGCAGCTGCCTTTCCCAGCTTGCCTCGCTGTGGTCGCCGTTTGGCACCAGGCGGGTGCTGAGGATAACCCCCTTCTGCATCAGGGCGTTGGCAACCCGGGTAAAATTCGCCGGGGACCAGGGCTCATAGTCGAACTCCTTCATGCCGTAGTCCATGTAAATCACCGTATCAGGCGCCGGGGAGGATGCCTCAATCAGTGCCACCAGGGCATCCGCATCCACATCCATGGTAGGGGAGAAGGAAGCTGCCCGGGAGAAAACCTCGTTGTGGCACAGCACTCCGTAGAGGCTCATCAGCCCCCCCATGGAGCTGCCTCCGATAAAGGTATGCTCCCTGTCTGTCAGGGTGCGGAACCGCTTGTCGATGTAGGGCTTCAGGTTGTGGATGTACCATTGCATGGTTTCCTCTGCCCTGGCCTCATATGGGCCGCCCCATTCGCCGCCGGGATTGTAGTAAAAAGGCGAGTATTCCGAGAGCCTGCCATTGTCAGCGTGGGTGTTGCATTCCAGCGCCACCACGATCAGCGGCGTCTTTGTATAGTTCAGGTACCTGCCCACGCCCCAGCTCTTGCCGTAGGTGGCGTTGTCATCAAAAAAGACATTCTGACCGTCAAACATGTAGAGCACGGGATAGCGCCTGGACGGCTGCGAGTCGTAGCCCCGGGGAAGATATATGTAAACTCTGCGTTTTTCCTGCCCTGTGTAGCAGGGATAGGTGAGGGTTCGCTTCTTGATCATAGGCAGTCCTCCTGCTTTCAGCTTAGTACAAAAGTCTACTATTAGTTTAACACAGCAGTGCTAAAAACACAAATATCTGCAGCAAGGTAAAATATATGGATTTGTCAAAATGTTAATATTGTAAATAATCTTAGTTAGCAGGTGACTTTTTGTGAAAGAGTGTGATATAATTTTAAACATAATAGCTCTTTTGGAGGTGCGAGATTTGGCTGATAAATTAAAGATTCTGATAACTGATGATTCCAAGCTGCTGCGCAAGAAGCTGCGTGCGGAGCTGGAGCAGCTGGACTGCGAGGTGCTGGAGGCGGAGAATGGCAAAGAGGCCATCATGAAGGACTTGAAGGAGCAGCCTGACGGTGTGATCCTCGATATCGTTATGCCGGAGGTAGGCGGCATTGAGACATTGCAGGTTATCAAGGAAATCAATCCTGACCTGCCTGTTATTATGCTGTCCTCGGCAGGTACATCGCAGAAGCTGAAGGAAACCCTGGAGCTGGGGGCGCTGGATTTCATTCAGAAGCCTTATACCAGCGAGCAGATTAAGCAGGCCGTGGAGCGAATACGCAGAAAGGTTGAGGAGAATAATGGCAAATAGGTATTTTTCACAATATCTCCTGAATAAGGGCGTCCTGGCGCCTGAGAACGCAGGGGAGATGTTGGCAAAATCCCTCCATGTCACTCCGGATCTTTCCGTGCTTGCCCTGGAAAAAGGTTTGATAAACTCGGAACAGGCTTTGGAGCTGGCTGAATCTGCCGGCTTTATCAGGGCTGCCCTGGGTAAAAACTACCTGACAGCGCTGCAGCTTGATGACCTGAAAAAGGCTGTGCCGGAGCGCAGTGCCTGCCTTGGCCAGGTGCTCCTGGATGAGGGGGTTGTAGGGCTGTCCGAGCTGGCAAAGCTGTTTGAGGAGAGTGCTGTGCCGGAGTGTCATCCTGTGGAGTCTGCCGTGCATGATATGCTGGTGTCGTGGAATGTGGATGAGAATGATTACGGGTATATCAAGGATTATGTGGAGCTGTTTCTGGGGGCACTGCAGCGTTTCATGAACACGGATGCCCTGATTATTCAGGGGGGCAATAGTGATGGCGTGGATACCACCTATCTGACCTATCAGAGCATGGGTGGGGCTTTGCAGCTGACTGTAGGATGCCGCATGAATGGTGATGTGATGCTGTCCATGGCGAAGCGTTTCAGCGGTGAGGTGCTGACTGAAGTGGATGAGATGGCCATTGACTGTATTGAGGAGTTCTGCAATGTGCTGAACGGCCTGTACATCGTCAACATGTCAGGCAAGAGCCAGGACATGGATCTTGATATGCCGCAGACCGTTGAGAACGGGGAGCCTGGCGGTGATAATGTCTTCCAGCTGCGGGTTGAGACGGAGTTTGGCGGTTTTGTGCTGTATTTATCTATGGACGGCTTTGTTTTTGAGGACAGCAAGCCGCTGCGCTGGTGATTTAGAGGCAGGGTGGTACGGTGTCTGTGCTGCCCTGCAAAAAATATTTATTTTTTTGCTTGACATGCTGACGGAAAGATGGTATCATCTATATCGTTGCTGATGAGCGACACAACAGAATAAAATTCTTGTTATTCAAACGTGGAGAGTTGTCCGAGTGGTTGAAGGAGCACGCCTGGAAAGCGTGTGTACGGTGATACTGTACCGAGAGTTCGAATCTCTCACTCTCCGCCATTTTTTTATTCATTTTTAGGTAGCATATGTAGTATATGCCGTTTTGTCTGCTGTCATCCGGCGGCAGGCTTCTTTTCAAGGTCGGGCTGCAGTGCCTGGGTCTTGCGCAAGGCAGTCTCATGAACCTCGTCAGGTCCGGAAGGAAGCAGCGATAAGTGAATCGCTGCCTGTGCCGCGAGGGTGCCTGGGGGCTGTGGTCCGACGTTGAAAAGAGCAGGCAGTGTTCAGCGGTTCCCGTGAGGGGGCCGCTTTTTTGCGGTGCGGCTTATGCTGGTATTGGGGGCGGCTCCTGTCAGGGGAACGCTTTTTTTATGCCTGGATTTATGTTATAATTATTGTGCTGAATTTGTGTACGGAGGTGGCAGCTGTGGCTTATATGGCGCTTTACAGAAAGTGGCGGCCGGGCGGTTTTGATGAATTGGTGGGGCAGGAGCATGTGAGCAGAACCCTGTCCAATGCCATCAATACCGGCAAGGTGGGGCATGCCTATCTTTTTGCCGGTCCCCGGGGCACCGGCAAGACCAGTACGGCAAAAATTCTTGCCAAGGCACTGAACTGCGAGCAGGGGCCGACGCCCAATCCCTGCAACCGGTGCGAGGCGTGCCTGAAAATCAATTCGGGCACTTCGATGGATGTATTTGAAATAGATGCGGCCTCCAACAGAGGTATTGATGAAATCCGCGACCTGCGGGAAACGGTAAAGTTTGCCCCGGCGGATGGCAGGTATAAGGTGTACATCATTGACGAGGTGCACATGCTGACCATGGAGGCTTTCAATGCCCTGTTAAAAACCTTGGAGGAGCCACCTGCCCATGTGGTGTTTATTCTTGCTACTACGGAGGCGCACAAGGTGCCTGCAACTATCCAGTCACGTTGCCAGCGGTATGACTTCAAGCGGATTACGGTGGCGGATATTGAGGGGCGTTTGCAGCTGGTGGCGGACAATATGGGGCTGGCGTATGATGCCGAGGCCCTGCGGCTGATTGCCATGAAGGCGGACGGCGGCATGCGTGATGCCCTGGGGCTGCTTGACCAGTGCGCCGCGCTGGCGGAGGGCAGGCTGACTGTGGAGCAGGCCCAGGGCTTCCTGGGACTGATTGGCAGGGACTGGATAGCCGGGCTGGTGTCTGCCATCGGGCAGAAAAATGGGGCAGAAGTGCTGCAAAAGGTGGCGGAGCTCTTGCAGGGGGGCAAGGAGCTGTCCCAGATGCTGGGTGAGCTTGCCATGTATTTTCGGAGCATGCTGGTGCTGAAGGCGGCAGGAAGCGGCGCTGCCATGGACTACGGCAGCGGCAGCCCGGAGGAGCTGGCAAAGCATGCGGCGGCCTTTACCCAGCCCGGGATTATGGAATCCATACGGCGGATTCACGGAGCCATGGCAGAGGTCAAGTGGTCTCCCCAGCCCAGGATTACAGTGGAGTCTGCCCTGCTGGAGCTTTGCCAGCCTGATTTTCCTGCGGTACAGCCTGGCAGCCAGGCTGTGGCTGGTGCTCATGTTGCTGCTGGCGGTCATATTGCCGGGGGCGGTGATGAAGGGCGGCTGGCACAGCTGGAGGCGAAGCTGGCACAGCTTTCTGCCCTGCTGCAGTCTGGCAGGGCTGCGGCAGGTGCCGGTGCGGCAATTGCTGATGAGCGTCCGGCACAGTCTGCCGGTAGTGCGCCCTCTGAAGGGGCAGCGCAGGTGGCGGCAGAGGTTCAGACCCTGGATGACAGCAATTTCCAGAAGCAGCTTCTGAGGGAGCTTTCCGTCATGGGGGCTGCACCGGCCATTTCCTGTGCGGAGAAGTGTGCCGTGCTGTCGGTTACTGACAGCCAGCTGGTGCTGGGCTGTCCTACGGTTATGCTGAAAGGATTGCTTGAACGGGTGTACCGCAAAAAGCTGGAGGAAGCGGCACAGCGCATCTCTGGCAGGAAGCTCAGGCTGGTCTGCCGTCTGGCAGAGGTGGTGCAGAGGGCGGCAGAGCCCGAGCCGGAGCTGCCGGATATACCGCCGCCTATGGATGAGGGTGACGGCGTGGGGGTGGATATGTCCGCCCTGCCCCAGCCTGAGCAGAAAAGGCTGCAGCATGCCGTGGATTTTTTTGGCGGTGATTTTATTGAGCCGCCGGAGGATTAGGAAAATAAAATTTGACGAAGCGGTGTATATTTGTTAGCATGAAACGAGATTGATTTTTGTATTAAATGATTTTTGCGCTAAATGAAGGGAGCGATGTCGATGTTCGGCGGTATGGGCAACATGAATATGAATGGCATGATGAAAAAGGTGCAGAAGATGCAGAAGCAGATGCAGGAAATGCAGGAGCAGCTGAAGCAGCAGACTATTGAGGCAACTGCCGGGGGCGGCGTGGTAAAGATTACCATGGACGGTGAGAAGCAGGTGAAGGGGATTGTGATTGATCCGGCTGCTGTGGACCCGGAGGACGTAGAGATGCTGCAGGATTTGCTGGCGGCTGCCTTCAACGAGGCCACCAAGAAGGTGGATGAGAAGATGGCAAGCGAGATGGGCAAGCTCACCAGCAGCATGGGGCTGCCTCCGGGAATGTTTTAAGCCATGAAGCGTATAGAACCGTTGGCAAAGCTGATTGAGCATTTCAAGGCACTGCCGGGCATAGGCAGCAAGACAGCAGTGCGGCTGGCGTACCATGTGCTGGATATGGAGCCGGAAAAGGCGCGGGAGCTGGCGGCAGCTATTGTCAATGCAAAGGAAAAAATCGGCTATTGCAGTGTCTGCTTTAATCTGAGCGATGAAAATCCCTGCCGCATCTGCCGGGCGGATGGACGGGACAAGTCCGTCATCTGCGTTGTGGAGCAGCCCCAGGATGTAGATGCCGTGGAGCGCATGAGGGATTTTCATGGGGTGTACCATGTGCTGCACGGGGCACTGTCGCCTTTGGAGGGCGTGGGGCCGGAAAATCTCCGCATCAAGGAGCTTTTGGCCCGTATGCAGGACGGCGTTGTTAAAGAGGTCATCATGGCCACCAATCCCAACGTGGAGGGGGAGGCTACTGCCATGTACATAGCCAGGCTTCTGAAGCCTCTGGGGATCAAGGTGACGCGGATTGCTCACGGTTTGCCGGTGGGCGGCGATTTGGAGTATGCGGATGAGGTTACCTTGTCCAGGGCCATGGAGAACCGCATTGAGCTTTAAAATGTGAGTGGTGTGCAGTTTACAGTTTACAGTTTACAGTTTACAGTTTACGTCGCGGCAGGGCACTCCCCTCCTTGAAAACACGCTCTCGCTCTTGGGATAACAAACCCCTATATTCATGATTATTTTCGGTCTAAATCCTTGTCTGCGTTGTTGTCGTCGGTCGGCATGGAACCACCATGCCTTCCTCCTCCGCCTAGCATACAAGGATTTATCCTCGAAACTAATTCATGTCAATAGGGGTTTGTTATCCCATTGTGCCTAGCGGTACTAAATTCACGCTTCGTCCTTTGGACTCGCGTATCATTAAGTACCGAGGCACAAAAAAGGTTTTCAGGGGGGGAGGCCCTGCCGCTTTTGTTCTGCATGGCTCGTAATTTGCATTTGGTGCTACGGTATTGTTATGGTACTGAAAAAAGTTTTGTGAAGCTGTTGCGTTATGGCTTGATAGAATTTTAAATGGGAGGTAGTTGTATGGAAGTAATGGTATCTTTTATTGTAGGCCTGGTTGTGCTTTATGTGATTTTGAAGGTTTTGTCCCTGCCGTTTAAGATTGTCTGGAAGCTGTTCACCAACAGCCTGGTGGGTGCTATCATGCTCTGGGTGGTAAATCTTTTTGGTGCAGGCATTGAAATCACCTTCTTTAAGGCTTTAATTGCAGGTGTTTTCGGTATTCCTGGCGTTATTGTAATCCTGCTGGCACATTTTTTATAAAATTTTTCAAAAAAGTGTTGACAGGCGGTTGTTTTTCATGTAATATATACATCGTTGTCGCTGCTGACACAGAGTTGTAGAGAATATATCGAAGATTCTACACAATTCGGCAAAGCAAAGATAACAAAAAATATTTCAAAAAAGTTCTTGACAAAATGAACGCTTTGAGATATTATAT
>JAEDOE010000057.1 GCA_016302095.1 Anaerovibrio sp.
ATCATCTCGTTAATGTTCCCGAAGTATCATACACCCACTACGACAAACTGAAATTCATCATTTACATGAGGTAGCGCAAATATACATACCCCGTACTGATCACAATAGACAAAATCATGCAAGGAAAGGCAATCTTCATAAACCCGATAAAGGAAATCTGCTGCCCGTGCTGTGCCGCCAAAGAGGCAACCACTACATTGGCGCTGGCACCGATAAGCGTACCGTTACCACCCAGGCAGGCACCCAATGCCAAGGACCACCACAGCGGGTCCAGATTAGCAATACCCATAGCCCCCATGTCCTTAATCAGCGGAATCATGGTAGCCACAAACGGAATATTATCCACAAAGGCAGAAGCAACGGCACTCATCCAGAGAATGAGGATGGAGGTAGCCTCCACAGAGCCCTCGGTAATGGACATAGCCTCTGCAGCCAGCATCTTGATGACACCGGTCTCCACCAATGCACCAACCAGTATAAACAGCCCGGCAAAGAAGAAGATGGCAAGCCACTCAATCTTGCCCAGCACCTTGGCAATCCTTTCCTCGTCCCGGGTAAAGGTAATCAGCAGCAAAAGCCCTGCACCGAACATGGCGGCAGTAGCAGATTCCAGCCCCAATGCCCCATGAGCCACAAACAGCCCCATAGTCAGGAACAGCACAAACAGGCAGCGCTTCAAGAGAGAGGTATCCGTAATCTGCTTCCTTGGGTTCAGCTTCATGACCTGTGCCTGCAGCTCCGGAGTGGTATGCAGGGACTTGCCGTACAATGCCTCAAGGATGAACACAGTAACAATGAAAATCACGATGGACACAGGCGCCAGATTGGCAATAAAGTCCATAAAGCTCAGCCCCACCGCAGAACCAATCATGATATTTGGCGGATCCCCCACCAGGGTTGCCGTGCCGCCGATATTGGATGCCATGATCTGCGCCATCAGGAATGGCTTCACATCTACCTTCAGCTGGGAAGTAATGCTGAAAGTAACTGGCACAGTCAGCAGCACGGTGGTAACGTTATCCAGGAAAGCAGAGCAGACAGCCGTCAGGGTAGCCAGAGCCAGCAGCAGCTTCATAGGCTGTGCCTTGACCTTCTGAGCCGCCCAAATGGCCAGAAAGTTAAACAATCCCGTCTCCGCCGTAATATTGACGATAATCATCATGCCCATCAGGAGCCCCAGAGTATTGAAGTCAATATGATGGATAGCAGTTTCCTGGGAAAGAATGCCAAACATAATCATGAGCATGGCACCAAAGATGCCGACAATGGTGCGATGCACCTTTTCCGAAATAATCAGCGCATAAGCGACAATAAAGATTGTCACCGCGATAGATGTCGAGTCAAACAATGTAATTGCCTCCTTTAAATAGCTTAAGCAGCTTAAATTCTTTAAATAAAGCATTATATCGTTTGTCTAAAGCATATCTCGTAAAAGAATCATTGCGGGAATGGATTAGGCTTGCGGTATAGACTAAAAAATGAGTTAAAAATGAAGAAAGCCCCGCTTCGCACAACGGCGCAAAGCGGAGCTTGTGTGGATTACATCAGATATCTCAGATATACATAGGCAGTGGACATGATGATGGACAAAATCATGCACGGAAATGCCACCTTCATGAAGCCCAGGAAGGAAATCTGCTGACCGTGCTGAGCTGCCAAAGAGGCAACCACCACGTTGGCGCTGGCACCAATCAGGGTACCGTTGCCGCCCAGGCAGGCACCCAGTGCCAGGGACCACCACAGAGGATCCAGGTTGGCAATACCCATAGCACCCATATCCTTAATCAGCGGAATCATGGTGGCAACAAACGGGATGTTGTCCACGAAAGCGGAAGCGATGGCGCTCATCCAGAGGATGAGGATAGCGGTAGCCTCCACAGAGCCCTCGGTAATCGCCATGGCCTCGGCAGCCAGCATCTTGATAACGCCGGTCTCCACCAATGCGCCAACCAGAATGAACAGGCCGGCAAAGAAGAAAATGGCAAGCCACTCAATCTTACTGAGCACCTTGGCAATCTTTTCCTCATCACGGGTAAAGGTCAGGAGAAGCAGCAAACCTGCACCGAACATGGCGGCAGTGGCAGACTCCAGCCCCAATGCGCCGTGTGCCACGAACAGGCCCATGGTCAGTGCCAGCACAAACAGGCAGCGCTTCAAAAGGGAAGCATCCGTAATCTGCTTGGCAGGCTTCAGCTTCATTACCTGTGCCTGCAGCTCAGGGGTGGTGTGCAGCCCCTTGCCGTAGAGGAATTCCAGGATAAAGGTAGTCACGATGAAAATCACGATAGCCGGTGCAGCCAGATTCAGGATGAAATCCAAAAAGCTCAGGCCCACAGCAGAACCGATCATGATGTTTGGCGGATCGCCTACCAGAGTGGCAGTACCGCCAATGTTGGAAGCCAAAATCTGCGCCATCAGGAACGGCTTAACATCTACCTTCAACTGAGATGTAATACTAAAGGTTACAGGTACGGTCAAAAGCACGGTAGTAACATTGTCCAGCAAAGCGGAGCAGACAGCCGTCAGGGTGGCCAGGGCCAGCAGCAGCTTCATCGGCTGTGCCTTTACCCTCTGGGCAGCCCAGATTGCCAAAAAGTTGAACAATCCCGTCTCTGCCGTAATGTTGACAATAATCATCATACCCATCAAAAGACCGAGGGTATTGAAATCAATGTGATGAATGGCAGTTTCCTGGGAAAGAATGCCAAACATGATCATGAGCATCGCACCAAAAATACCAACAATAGTACGATGCACCTTCTCGGAGATAATCAGTGCATAAGCGATGATGAAGATTGTCACCGCAATAGTAGTAGAGTCAAACAAATTTATGCCTCCTTCTTATAAATACGCTTTTACCTTCGACCCAACGCATTTTCTTGGTTTTGTGCCACAGCACATGATTGGTACAATAACGCTGCCTTGAAAATCACTTGCGGCCAGATTTTCCGCCGGTCTTCTGCCTGATTTCCACCGGCTTGATGATAATGCTCTGCCCGTCCTTCTTGACCTTCATGGTGTAGCTCTTGATGCCGTCCCGGAAAAGCTCCATCTTCAGCTCCAGCAGCTTCCTGCCCAGCTCCTCCACCAGCTCATCCGTAAAGCCTGTGAGGGCGATATTCTTCTCCGGCTTTGACAGGCCTGCCCGGGCACGGCGGCGCTTGTCCTCCGCTTCCTCTGCGGCCAGGAACTGGGATTCCAGCGTTACCTGCTCCACATAGCCCTGCAGCATATCCTTGTCAGACAGCCCCTTGGGAATTTTTGCCATGTCTTACCCCTTCTTTGCCTTCGCCCAGGAATCCTTCAGCCCTACCACCCGGTTGAACACCAGATGCTCAGGGGTAGAATCCTTATCAACCACATAATAACCCTGACGCAGGAACTGATAATGAGTCCCCTCACCTGTCAGGCGGACGCTTGGCTCAACGAGGGCGTCATGCAGCACCTCCAGGGAGTTCTTGTTCACAGCAGCCAGAAAATCTGCCGGAACCTCTCCCTTTTCATCAGTCTCAATGAGATAATCATAGAGACGGACCTCTGCCCTGACTGCATCCTCGGCAGAAACCCAATGGATAGTCCCCTTCACCTTGCGGTTGGCGGTAGCGCCGCCAGTCTTGGACTCAGGGTCGTAGCTGCAATGCAGCTCCTTGATGCTGCCATCCTCATTCTTCACTACCTCATCGCACTTGATGATGTAGCCGTGCTTCAGGCGCACCTCCCCATCAGGCTTCAAGCGGAAGAATTTCTTCGGTGCATCCTCCATGAAATCCTCCTGCTCTATATACAGCTCCCGCGTAAATGGCACATAGCGGTGACCGCCCTTGAAAGGATGGTTCTCCGCCAGCATGTACTCCTTCTGCCCCTCAGGATAGTTGGTAATAACCACCTTCAAAGGGCGAAGCACTGCCATAATACGGTCAGCATTATTGTTCAGATCATCCCGGACGCAATGCTCCAGCATAGCCACATCCACCAGGCTGTTGGCCTTGGCCACGCCCACCTCCCGGCAGAAAGCCCGGATGGCGGCAGGTGTGTAGCCCCGGCGGCGCAGGCCGGAAATAGTCGGCATCCTCGGGTCATCCCAGCCGGACACATAGCCTTCCTCCACCAGCTGGCGGAGCTTCCGCTTGCTGGTAACGGTATTGGTGAGATTCAGACGGGCAAACTCAATCTGCCGCGGACGGGTAGCCGCATCAAAGCCAACAGCCTCCAGCAGCCAGTCATACAGGGGCCTGTGGTCCTCAAACTCCAATGTACAGATGGAGTGGGAAATCCCCTCGATGGCATCCGACAGCGGATGAGCAAAATCGTACATCGGATAGATGCACCACTCATCCCCGGTGCGATGATGGGTAGCATGGGCAATGCGGTAGATGACTGGGTCCCGCATGTTGATATTCGGGGAAGCCATGTCAATCCTGGCCCGGAGCACCTTTTCACCATCGCCGAACTCACCGTTCTTCATGCGGGTGAACAAATCCATGTTTTCCTCAACGCTGCGGTTCCTGTAAGGGCTTTCCTTGCCAGCCTCTGTAAGGGTGCCGCGCATGGCACGGATTTCCTCCGCCGTGCTGTCATCCACATAGGCCTTGCCAGCCTGGATAAGCTGAACCGCAAAATCATACAGCTGCCCAAAATAATCAGATGCGTAAAACATCCTGTCATCCCAGCTGAAGCCCAGCCACTTTACATCCGCCTGAATGGAGTCAACGTACTCCACGTCCTCCTTCACAGGGTTAGTGTCATCAAAGCGCAGGTTGCACTTGCCCCCATACTGCTGGGCCAGCCCGAAGTTCAGGCAGATGGACTTGGCATGTCCCACATGCAGGTAGCCGTTAGGCTCCGGTGGAAAACGAGTATGGACCCCCTCCCCATAGCGGCCGTTCTGCAAATCGTTATTTATTTCATTCTGGATAAAATTAGAAGTAGTATTCAAAATTTCAGGCATAAAATTTGCCTCCTTAATTAATCATCTTTAGTCCTGCTTATTATACCATAATTTGTATGATAAATCTAGATAAAATGCTGTACACTTTAATATTGTTTTCTCGTAATGTATATTAGCTGCATACAACATCTTCAACTGCACATTTTTCAGCTACATATTTTTTCAGCCGCTGCACGCCCAGCTCCACCTGTGGCAGCTGAGGCAGGTTAGCTATGATGGCGTCAATGTAGCCCTTGTCCCTGATCCGCTGCAATGTCCAGGCAAAATTCACGTCGTACACCCACATGAGGCGCACCAGCTTCCTGTCCTCATTGGTACGGATCATGGTGTAATCCACCTGCTGACCGTTGACGAACCGCTCCAGGAACCCCGGTGCAAAGATGCCCTTCTCCCCGGTAGCCTCCCCATTGGGCCCCTTCATAAACCGCTGAATAGCGGCAGACTGCTGCCCGGCATCCTTATCCACCGTCAGATAGGGAGCCAGCACCCGAAAAATATCCAGCTTGTCCGCATCCCGGATGAGCCTGGCAAACAAAAGCTTACGCTTAGAATTTGTCTGCTGAATTTCCTTCTTGTTGTGGTTGCCGATGGCAAATAGCAGCACCTCCCTATCAGCCTCTGTCAATTTGCCAAAAAAGGGCAGCTCCCTGATGACCTTGACGCCCAGATCCGCATGGTCCTCCGACTGGGCATCTACAAAGGTCTTGTACAGCTGCCACTGGCGAAACCGCCCCACATCGTGCAAAAGCCCCGTCAGCTCCGCCAGCCCGGCATCCTGCTCATCCAGCTTCAAATGCAGTGCCAGCTCCCTGGCATGGGCTGTCACATAGCCCGTGTGCTGCTCCTTCATGCGGATGCCAAACATGATATCCTTGTCATCACAGTAAAAGGATTTCATATATTCGTCCATCCATCGATGGGCTTCCTTCAATATTTCCTTCAAATATAACACCTCCTGCAAACAAAAAAATTGTACCAAAAATTTCCTCATTGTACAATAAGCATATCAGATTACTTTGGTGTATAATATATACATAAGCTAAAACAAGGAGGCACAAAGCTATGAAACTAGGTATCGCAGGCTCCGGCGGCATCGTCAAGGAAGTTCTTCTTGCCTTGCAGGAGGTAGAGGAAGTACAGGTAACGGCTATCTTCGTCCGTCCCCACAGCCTGGAAAAGGGGGAAGCCCTGGCAGAACAGTACCATATCCCGTCCATCTATACCGACTACAACGAATTTCTCCAGAACCCGGACATAGATTTCGTCTATATCGGACTTATCAACAGCGCCCATTTCTCCTATACCCGGGAGGCGCTGCTGGCTGGCAAAAACGTCATCGTGGAAAAGCCATTTGCTTCCAATCTGAGGGAAGTAAAGCTGCTGGCAGAGCTGGCACAGAGCAAAAAGCTCTTTCTCTTTGAGGCGGTCTCCCTGCTGCACATGCCCAACTACGCCAAGCTGCAGGAACTGCTGCCGCAGATAGGCAGGATTACCATGGTGCAGGCCAACTACTCCCAGTATTCCAGCCGCTATGACAAATACCTGCAAAAAGAGGTGCTGCCAGCCTTTGATCCTGGACTTTCCGGCGGCTCCCTCTACGACATCAACATCTACAACCTGAACCTGATTATCGGGCTGCTGGGTGCCCCCAAGTCCGTTTCCTACGCTGCCAACATAGGCTTCAACGGCATCGACACCTCCGGGGCTGCCCTGCTGCAATACGAGGGCTTCCCTGCCCTTGCCATAGGCGCCAAGGACTCCGACAGCCCCAGCGGCTGCACCATTCAGGGGGAAAAGGGCTGGCTGCGCTGCGATGGTGTGCCGGGGGAGCTTCCCTCAGTTGACCTGTGCCTGAGGAAGCAGGAGCCGCAGCATTATGCCCTGAACACCTACTCCCACCGCCTAGCCCACGAATTCAAGGACTTTGCCGACATTTTCACCGCCGGTGACTTCGCCGCCCGGGACCGCTACCT
>JAEDOE010000058.1 GCA_016302095.1 Anaerovibrio sp.
AGCACCACAAATTCATGCTCATCCTCAAAGGCCGGGATGCCGTCAGCAAACCTGATCACATCCTTTTCCTCAATCTCCAATTCGCCAAAACGCAGTGTATTAATCTTTCTCATTCAAAAGCCTCCAAAATCAATTTACATCAATTTACGCATATATATCCAAGCGGCCTTCCGTGGCCCACATGCGTATGGAGCCTTCCTTAGCAAGGTATGTTTCTGCCTTGCCGGGGCTGATGGCAACATCGGCACGGGCAGAAGTCTGAATATTATATTTGTCATGCCCCACATTCATCTGCCCCGTCAGCTCTGACGGAGTTACCGTAAACTCAGGGTCTGGTATATCTATAATCGTCCACTGGGGCCACTTGATTACCTTGTCCCAGAACCTTGACCACTCCTGCTGCGTCAGCACATCCCGTCCCGGTCTCGCACCGTTCCTTGCCATATCCCAGCCCTCATTAGTGTGCTTTGATGTGGCCGCCTGCACATCGCTGTAGCCCTGCTGGCCGTATTTTCTGGCAAAATCCATATCACTGAGATGCCCCAGGGCCTTGCGGCATGGGTAGCAGTTAATGTCCACCTTGATCTGGGACCATCCCATATCAGCTTTAGGCGGCTCATAATCCCGATGCATTTCCGCTGGAACATAAGCAGCCTTCTCACTAGCCGCCTGCTGCTGGCGGATGCCGATTTCCGGCAGCTCATGCCTGATATTCATGTATTTCATGCCGGATAACATGCCGGTACCGCCCAGGCTTGCCAATATCCCCATACTGCCTCACATCCTTCCTTTCAGCATATCACATCACACATCATGCCGTATTGCCAAAACAGCCACCATCAGACACTTAATTCAGGTAATCAGCCAGACTGCCCGGCAGGATCTTGGAGCCTACGGACAGGGACATACTATAGATTGTCTGGTATTCCATCAGCTTAGTAGCCAGATACGCCACATCGGTGCTGGACACATCTGTAATATCACTGACGATGGATTCATTCTGGGTAGTCAGCATACCTGCCGCAGCCGTATATGCCTGCTGGCGGGCTGCCATTTTTGTTTCCGCTCCCAGCACGTTGGAATGTACCGTATCGGCAATGGTCATGCCCTCCTCACCAGCCCAGATATGGTCGCCGCTCTCTATCTTGGCTACTGCATACATGAGCTGATTCAGCATGGCAGTGCCTGTGGCAGGATAGCTATCCACATCAAATATATCCGTGCCATTCAAGTCCTGGCCGGTAACATTGACAGTATCCGTGGCCTTGTCTACACCGCCGTTTTTCTTAACCATGGATATGTATTTATCGTCACCATTGTACTTTACGATATATTGTTCTTTTGTCGCAAAAGTCAGTTCCACTCCGCCAGCAGTAGTGTAGCTCCAGTCCTTGCCAGTAGCTCCTTCGTTGATGACACCGTACGCATCAAAATGGTCAGATGTTTTAAAACCAGCTATATTATCAACTACTTGCTCAGAATTAGTGCGGTCAAGCTTGTCGTAGTTCTTGTAGCCATTTGCCACGAAATCCGCCGTGAAGATATCACCATTCTGCACATTCATATAATATACATTGCCATCATCACCATTTAGCTTCAGCATCTGCTTGAGGGTGGTATTTTCCGCCCCCCACTCATCAGCACCGGCAAAAAAGGCCTGCTGCTTTTCATCCAGTGTACGGGTTTCCCCCCTGAGCATCTTGCTATCAGTAATAGAAAACGGCATAGTAGTGTCTTTCTGACCGGCAAAGAGAAAGCGATCACCAATCTGAGTATTCAGGTCTGCCACCTGCTCCTGCACGTTGGCTAGAAGCTCCTTGGCAATATCCTTCATATCGCTTTCGTTTTGGGTAGAATTGGCTGCCGCCTCCGTCTTTTCCTTGAAAGTGGTCAGCAGATCCGTTACATTGACCAGTGCCGCATCGGCATTTTTCATCCAGGTTGATGCGGTGCTGACATTGTCCTGATACTGCTCATTGCTGATTTTGTTATTTTGGTAACGCAAATATTTAGAATACCCTACCACATCATCCGAAGCCCGATGCAGCTTGCTGCCATCGCTCTGCTCCATGAGCTTTGTGTACTGCTCATAGGTCTTGTTCAGCTGCCTCAGGTAATTCGCTGACATCATTGTACTGGCTATACGCATATTGTTTCACCCTATTCTATATTATGTCATTATATCTCAAATTGCTCAAATTAATCTGTACACATGCTGTGCTGTCAATTACCTGCCTACAGTGCCGGTGCCGTTAATCAGCTTGTCCAGGCACTCGTCCATAGCGTTCAGACAACGGGAACAGGCAGAATATCCCTGCTGAAACATGATCATATTGGTCAGTTCCTCGTCCCAGTTGACACCGTTGGTGGTACTTCTCAGGTTCTCCACCTGGCTCATAACATTAGCCTGAAACTCTACCCTGCTGTTCATATTGGCTGCATCAGAGCCCATAGTAGTCATGCTGGTGTTATAATAGCTGAACAGGGAACCTTTGCCGATAACCCTGTCATCATGCATAACCTCCGGGCTGGTCTTGTCATTTTCACAATTTAAAAGCGCAGCCAGCCAGACGGCATTGCTGCCGTCACCTGTACCATTTACATCCACAGGTATCGGCTTGCCGCTGGCGGTCTTCCTGGCATCACTGACATTTGTTGTATATCCTCCGCCCTCCGCCTGATACCAAAGCTCGCCAAAGCCATTACGCTCGCCGCTTCTGGTAGCCAGCTTCTTGTGGCCATCCACAGCAGTCAGTTCCGAATTAACCACCAGCATATCCAGTATCTGCATACCCTTCAGCTGCCTTGCCGTACTATTCGCCAAAGTGCCGTCATGGAGCACTTCGCACATAACAAGGCCATTCTCCTCAGACCAGTCAAAGTACACATTCGATTCACCATAAAAGTTCAATCCGGTGGTAGCATCATCATCAGGATTAACATTGTTAAAAGGATGGTCCTTGTTGCCATCAATGCCATAGCCTGCCCTGTGCTGGTCATTAAATGTGGTCAGCAAAAAGGTTGCCATGCGGGCTACTTCGTCAATATATTCCTTATCCTCGGCAATAGCCTCAAACTGAGCCCGCAGCTCGCCATTGCCTGGTGAGTAAAGGGTGTCGGTCTCCTTGATGACAATGTCATAATCGCTCAGGGCATACTCATTATTGTTCTTTGGAGCGGACATTTCCAGCTCCACCCTGGTAATGCCGTTCACCAGGGTAGTGCCATTGCTGACAAGGGTGTACATGCCGTTGCTGGTTTCATGGACATTGACATCCGTCAGCTCCGTCAGCTGATCCACCAGCAGGTCTCGCTGGTCACGCAGATCATTGGCGTGGGCGCCTGTAGCCTCAATACCGGCAATATTCTTGTTCAGTTCCACTACCTTACCCAGTATGTTGTTCATATTGTCCACGCTGAGGGAAATATCATCATAGAGGGCTACAATCTGCTCCTTGACATGATTGGCTGCAATCTGCAAGCTCTGGGCAAAATTCTGCCCGGCGTTGATGACATTCTGACGGCTAGTATCGCTGCTGGCCGTAGCAGAGCAATCCTCCCAGGCCTCATAGAATTTCTCCATGGCATTCTGGAGGCCGGTATTCTTGGAATCATCAAAAATGGACTCTATTTTGGCATAATTGGTCGCCTTGCCGTTATAATAACCGTTGGTGCTGCTTTCCTTCCAATACTGGCGGTCAGCGTAAATATCCCTGGCCCTGATGACGGAAGTAACGGTAGAGCCGTTGCCCACCTGATTGATGCCTGCCAAGGTGTACACCTCGGAGGATGGAGTTGCCGCCGCATGAGCCGTCTGACGGGAATATCCCTCCGTGTTGGAATTGCTGATATTGTGGCCGACCGTATTCAGCCCCAGCCTGTTGGTATAGATACCATTTACCATGGTGTTTAGCCCGGAAAAGGTACTCTGCATATTTTCTCACCTGCTCTCAAATATTTGTCACGCTATGCCACTGGATGTTCTCAAATGTCCCTATGTAATTAGACATTCGCCTCGAACATCTTGCTGCCCTGTATCGGCATGCCACCGTTATCGCCCGGTGTTCCGTAGGTTACCCCTGCCGCAGTCTGGGTTATGACATTCACGTTATAATCGATATATTCTATGTTTTTATTTAAATATTGCAGATTGTTGCCAGAGGCTTCCTTTAGTTTCTGCAATAATCCTGCCTGTTTTTCCAATAGCTGCAGTGCTATATTCTTTTCCAGCCCCTCAGGCTGGGCAGCTACCCAGCTGGCAGCATCCCTGCCATCGCGCTGCTGCAAAAAATCACGACGCTTTTTCTCAAGCCTGTTCAAATCTATAACTACTGCCTCTATCTCCTTGGTCAGCCGCTGCACTGCCGAAGCAGCCGTATATACCAATGCATTCTGCTGTTCCTTGGTCAGCTCATAAAGCCTGAGGCAAAGCACCAGCTGCTGCCTGATAATGTGTATCAACTCCTGCACTGGCTATACCTCCAAGTCAAAGTTCTTGATATGGGAAACCTGCTCCTGTCCCCTGCTGCCATAAGCAGGCTCCACCGTGGAGCCTCCCAGCTGGTTCAGCCTGAAATTGATGGCATCCAGTGCACTGGAAATGAGTATTTCATTGTTTGCCGATGCCTCCTGCACCTCTGCCACCAGCCTGCCCAGCATTTTGTGAAGCTTGTACAAGGTCTCCCGCTGCTGCCGTTCCGGGCACTGGGACCACACGCTGTCCATGCGCATATCAGGAGTTACCCTGACACCGCCTGCTGCCATCCTTGCCAGCAGCTCCTGGCGCTGCTTCTCTGTCTGGTTGATGACCTTGATAACATCCTCCTCCTGCCTGACCAGCTTTTCCAGCTCCTGCATCTTCACGAGAACCAGGATGCCGTGCTTTTCCTCATTCAGCTGTTTCAGCTTCTGATACTGGGTTATCAAGACTGCCAGTATTCTGGCTAATTCCTGCCACATGGGCTGCCCTCCCTCTTGATGATCGCAATACGCCAACAGATCTTACATGCACATCTGTTGATTGACATGAATCATACCGGCATCAATAGCGATACTGCAAAATCTTATCTGCCAAATCACCATTGCTCACCTGATAAGCACCGGAAGCAATCAGGTTCTCGTACTCGGTTACCTTGTCCATGCGCACATCAGAGCCTGCCTTCAGCTTCTTCATAATCTCGCTGAACTGCTGTCCCTGGGAAGAAATCTGGATATTGTCATTGACAGGCGCCTCCTGACGATATGCCTTGGCCAGCTTATTCACACTGCCGGAATTGGCATACACACCGGCTACGCCTTGCAGGGTGTTATTTATAATCACGACTTTTCACCATCCTTATTTCTATATTTTCTGCAAAATTTTCTCTAAAAATAAATTCCACTTTCCTCTAATCCTAGCAAAAATATCGAAAAAAATAGCAGGATTCTTAAATAATCCTGCTAGCCTCCTAATATTAAGCTGTCAAGCATCAGGCCATGCCTGTCACACACCACCTGTCTCCTCAGCATACAGTCAAAGGGCACCCTACCATAAAATGCCCTGACGGCTGCTTACCTGTCGCGGGAAGCATTATACATGGTGGAGCTCTTATCCACCTTCTTTACAGCCTTTGCAGCCTCCAATCGCTTTGCCTGATTGATGATGTCATTGCTGCATTTGCTGCAAAGCTTGCCGGTAGTGATCGGCGTACCGCACCCCTGGCAGGGATAATTAATCTGGAAGCCGCTGGCGATAAAACGCCCCTGCTTCAGCATGCGCAATATCACACGCTCCTTGACGCCTGTATCGTCTACAATCTGCTTAATGCTGCACCTGTCATGGTCCCGGACATAAGAATAAACTGTCTGTTCATCCTCCTGCTCCTTGCGGTAGCAGTCAATACACATTCCCTGACCAATCTCCATATAGACCTTGCCGCAGCCACTACAATTCTTCAGCTTATTCATACAATCCTCTCCCTAAAGCACTTCACTATACCTAACTATTATAAATTATTCCGTATTTTTATTCAATAAAATTTTTTATCCGCTACTTTCTGCCGGAGGCCGCCACGATGCCCATGACACTGACAGCTCCTGCCGATTTCAGCACTCTGGCACATTCCAGCAGGGTAGTGCCAGTGGTCATAATATCATCCACGATAATAACCTTTTTGCCGGCTATCTCCCCGCCATCCGCCAGGGCAAAGGCTCCCTGCAAATTCCTGCTACGCTCTGCCGCTGTCAGCCCGAACTGGGGCGTTGTGGCGCGGCACCGCACCAGAGCCGATTGCAGCGGTATCTCCAGTGCCGCCAGAGGCTCCCTGAACAAAAGCTCGCTCTGATTGAAGCCCCGCTCCCTCAGCCGGTCAGGATGCAGAGGCACAGGCACCGCCACCACAGCCTGCCTTCTGCCCTCCCGGTCAATCAGTCCGCCCTGACCATCGCCCGGACTGCCATTGCCTGCTTCTGTCCGCCTGCCATGACCGCCAGTCAGAGGCAGTCGCCTGACCCCCGCAGCAATATACTGGTGCAAGCCCGGCAAAAGATTTTTCCTGCCATCATATTTCAGCTGGCGCAGCATATCCCGTAGCCCAGCCTCATACACCCCCAGTGCCCATACGCCCCCGGCAAACAAGCCATGCATTTCAGCCTCCAAAGGCAGGCGATGAGGCTTCACCAGCCCGGCAAAGCAGCTGTCGCACCACATGTCCCTGCCCTCCGTATACCTGCCACAGACAGGACAGCGGGGCGGAAATAGCAAATCCAGCACCCAGTCAAACACAGCCTCACCCCATTTCCTTCATTTCCTTCATTTGTTTCATTGTCAAACTAACAAACCTATTCTCCTTCTCCTACAGCTTTCGTCCCAGACGTTCCGCCAGCAGGGTATAGCGTTTCTTCGTCCTGTCATTTGCCACGGCA
>JAEDOE010000059.1 GCA_016302095.1 Anaerovibrio sp.
ACCTGGGGCACGGGGCTGGCTCACGGCCATCCGGGGCTGATTCCCGAGGTGCATACGGACTTTATTTTTTCCGCTGTCGGTGAGGAGCTGGGGCTTATTGGCTGCACTGCCATCATACTGGCATACACCCTGTTTTTTTATCAGGGCATCCGCATTGCCCTCAGCTGCCGCCGGGAGCTTTACATGCTGGTTGCCGCAGGCATTTCCGTCAGCTTTTATTTGCAGGCGTTTATTATTATTGCAGGCGTAACCAAGTTCCTGCCATTGACAGGCATTACCCTGCCGTTTATCAGCTATGGCGGCAGCTCCATGGTTTCCGGCTTCATCATGCTGGGGATTTTGCTGTCCATGGCAAAAAAGGAGTAGCTGATGGGAGATAAGATAACGAAAAAGCAGATTCTGCATTGCAGCATGTTTTTGCTGGGCTGCTTTGGAATTTTGTTTTGCTATCTGGTTTATATACAGGTGTTTCAGGCGGATGAGCTGAATGATAATCCCCTGAACCGCCGCAGTGCTTCCCTGGACATAACCAGGGGGGCAATCCTGGACTGCCGGGGGGAGCAGCTGGCATATAGCACTGCTCCCGGCGACCGCCAGTATCCCTACGGGGCTGTCATGGCTCCGGTGACGGGCTATGTGGGGGAGTCACTGGGCAGCTCAGGCCTTGAGAACCTTTTGGGAGATGAGCTGTCCGGCCAGTCCAGGCAGCTGAGGAACCTGGGCCCTGCCGGTCAGCTGCTTCAGTCCGACCGGGGCAACGACATCCGCCTGACGGTGGATGCCGGGGTGCAGCAGGCGGCTTATGATGCCCTGGAGGGCAGCCGTGGTGCTGCGGTGATGCTGGATGCGGCTACCGGGGGCGTCATCGCCATGGTGAGCACTCCCTCTGTAGATCCTGCCAGCGTGGAGAAAAGCTGGACGGAGCTGTCCCAGAGAGAGGACAGTCCCCTGCTTAACCGGGCTGCCAACGGCCTCTATCCGCCGGGCTCTACCATCAAGGTGCTGATTGCGGATGCCGCCCTGGATGAAAAGGTGACGGACCTCAATGAGGCCTTTGACTGTACCGGCAGGCTGCAGATTGGAGATACCTACATCGGGGAAAGCCATGGGGCAGTGCATGGCAGGGTAAACCTCAAGGAAGCCCTGACCCATTCCTGCAACTACACCTTTGGCACCCTTGCCATGCGCATGCACGGCAGCGGCCTGGAGGACGCCTTTAAACGGTTCGGCTTTGCCGATACTTTTGCCGGGGAGATTCAGGAAAGCAGGTGCCATCTGCCAAAGTTTGGCGAGCTGGGTGACGGTGATACGGCCCAGACAGGCATCGGCCAGGGGGAGCTTCTGGTGACGCCCCTCCGCATGGCAATGCTGGCTGGTGCCTACGCCAATGGCGGCAAAATGATGGTTCCTTATCTGGTGGATGAGGTGGTTTCGCCTCAGGGAATTGTCATCAGGAAGGCTTCCCCGGTCAAGTGGCGTGATGCCACCACCCAGCAGCGGGCAGCCCTTATCAGCGATTTCATGGAAAATGTGGTGGAGAACGGTACCGGCGGTGCAGCGGCAGTATCCGGCATCCGGGTTACCGGCAAGACCGGCACGGCGGAGAACAGCTCCGGTGCCGAGCATGGCTGGTTCATGGGTACTGCCCAGGTGCAGGGGCGCAATGTGGCCTTTGCCGTCATCGTGGAGAACTGCGGCAGCGGTGCCGTGGCGGCGGCAATTGCCAGGCGGCTCATCCTGGCCCTGAATGGCAGATGATTGATGATAAATGATTGATGATACCGGTTTGACGCCGTAATATAGATTTGGTTATTCATATAAATTTGGCTATTTTGGATTGTGATAGATTTTGTTTGTAGGGGGTTATGTCTAATGATACAGCGGGTTTTAGCCAGGCGCTATGAGCTGCAGGAACTGATTGGCGGCGGCGGTATGGCTGATGTGTACAAGGCCCATGACAAGCTGCTGGACAGGGCTGTGGCTGTAAAGATTTTACATCAGCAATACGCCAATGATGCAGAATTTGTGGAGAAATTCCGTAGGGAAGCTACCGGCGCAGCCAAGCTTGCCCATCCTAATATTGTCAATATCTACGATGTAGGGGAGGAAGCAGGCAGCCAGTACATCGTCATGGAATATGTATCAGGGCCTACCCTGAAGGAGGTCATCCAGCAGCAGGGACGGCTGGAGCCTTTTGAGGCGGTGCGCATTGCCAGGGAGATTGCCAGCGCGCTGGAATCAGCCCACCGCAACAATCTGGTGCACTGTGACATCAAGCCCCACAATATCCTCGTGATGCCGGACGGCCATGTGAAGGTGACGGATTTCGGCATCGCCAGGGCGGTGTCCGCTTCTACCATGACCTACAGCGGCAGCGTCATGGGCTCCGTCCATTATTTTTCACCGGAGCAGGCCAAGGGCACGGCCATTACCACCAAATCCGATGTGTACTCCCTGGGGGTAGTGCTGTACGAGATGCTTACAGGCCGGCTGCCTTATGACGGGGAGACGCCTATCAGCATCGCCTTGAAGCATTTGCAGGAGGAGCCGGTGCCGGTGCGCCAGCTACAGCCATCCATTCCGCCTGTCCTGGAGGCGATTGTCCAGAAGGCCATGTCCAAGGACCCTCTTACCCGTCCTAGCAGCACGGAGCTGTATGAGGATTTGAACCAGGCCAAGGGCATGCTGGCAGAGAGAAATGCCGGGGAGGGGGCGGCTGCTCAGGATCCTTTTGCCACCCGCGTCATTCCGCGGATTACCCCGGAGATGATGGCAAATCAGCCCGAGGCCTCTCCGCAGCCGCGGCAGAAAAGGGAATACTACCAGCCGGAGATGCCTTATGTGGAGGAAAAGGAGGCTTCTATCTTCAAGTCCAAGAAGTTTATTGCTGTGCTGGTGGGCATCCTGATGATGGGCTTTTTCGTGGGCTCTTTCCTGTCCTTTGGCAAGTTCTGGAGTTCGGCGGAGGTGGATGTGCCTGACGTGGTAGGCAAATCATCCGTGGTGGCGCAGCAGATGCTGGAGGACAAGAACCTGCGTGTCAAGCTGGTGGAGTCCAATGATGACTCGGTACCGGCAGGGCAGGTTATTTCCCAGTACCCGGAGGCCGGGGCAAGGGTAAAGGAGCAGCGGCTGGTAACCATCACCATCAGCAAGGGCGGCGAGGAGCTGACCATGCCTGACCTCAAGAGCATGAGCCGCAGCAACGCGGAGGAAAAGCTGAAAAAGATGGGGCTGAAGGTGGGGGCTGTCTTTGAGGAAAATGCCAAGGAGCCTGCCGGTACAGTCATCAATCAGGACCCGCGGAGCGGCTCCAAGATTACCAAGGGGCAGTCAGTAGATATAACCGTCAGCCTGGGTGAGAAGAAAAAGGATCTCACTGTGCAGAATTATGCCGGCCTCAGCGTGGAGAGCGCCAAGTCCAACCTGGAGGCAAACGGCCTCAGCCTGGGCAGCGTAACAGAGGAAGCCAGCAGCAAGCCGAAGGGAACCGTTATCAGCCAGAGCCCTGCCGCCGGTTCTACAGTAACCGATGGGGGCAGTGTCAGCCTGGTGATTTCCTCGGGCAAGGCGGCAGAGACGGAAAAGCAGCCTAGCGCGCCGACGGAGTCACCGGCAACTGCCAAGCAGAAGACTGATTCCAGCAAGCTGACGATCAAGCTGGAATGACGCGAGGATTTGATTGATGGCACAAGCACAAGTAATCAAAATGTATAACGGCTTTTACTACCTGCAGACGGGCAGGGAGGGGGATGAGCTCCTTTCCTGCCGCCTGCGGGGGCGCATCAAGCGGCACAAGGGGGCAGTAGTGCCCGGTGACTACGTGGAGTACGAGCTCCTGGAGGATGGCACCGGCGTGATTGAAAGCTGCCTGCCCCGGAAAAGCCTGCTGCTGCGGCCTGCCGTGGCGAACATTGACCAGGTGATTGTCACCTTTGCCGCCCGGCAGCCGGATTTGAATGAGCTGCTTCTGAACCGCTTTCTGGTGCTGGCCGAGTGGTCGGGCATACCGGAAATCGTCATCTGCATCAACAAGTGCGATTTGCTGCCGGAGGCGGCACAGGAAAGCTTCTTGCAGGCTTATCGCGAGGCTGGCTACAGGCTGCTTCTGGTGTCCGCCCATGAGAAGCAAGGCATAGATGGCCTGAGGGCGCAGCTTTCCGGCAAGGTGACTGTCTTTGCCGGGCCATCGGGGGTGGGCAAGTCATCCCTGCTGAATGTCATAGATGAGAGGCTGCAGCTTGCCACCGGCAAAATCAGCGATAAAATCAAGCGGGGCAAGCATACCACAAGGGCTGCCTGCCTGCTGCCCCTGGCCGGGGGCGGCACGGTGGTGGATACCCCGGGCTTTAGCGCGGCAGAGCTGGAGCAGCTGGACAAGGGGAAGCTGGCATGGTATTTTCCTGAGTTCCGCCAGTATATTGAAAAGTGCTACTACAATACCTGCACTCATAGCCATGAGCCTGATTGCGCCGTCAAGGAGGCAGTGGAGGCTGGCGGCATCTGCCGTGAGCGCTATGAGGCGTATCTGAATATTTTGCAGACCATAAATGAAAGAAAGAAGGCGTACTGATATGATAAAAGTTTCTCCATCCATCCTCTCTGCGGATTTTGCTAATCTGGGGGCAGAGGTGAAGAAGGTTGTGGATGCCGGGGCAGAGTATGTGCATATTGATGTAATGGATGGTACTTTTGTGCCGGAGATTACTTTGGGAGCCGGGATTGTGAAGGCTATTCGCCCTGTGACTGATGCGGTGTTTGATGTGCACCTCATGGTGGAGCATCCTGATACCCAGATTGAGTCCTTTGCCAAGGCTGGTGCGGATATTATTACCTTCCATGTGGAGGCGGCAAAGCATCCACATAGGGTGATTCAGGCTATCCATGCCGCAGGCTGCAAGGCAGGTATCTCCCTGAACCCTGGCACCCCTGTGGCCAGGGTGGAGGAGCTTTTGGCGGATGTGGACCTGGTGCTGGTAATGTCTGTAAATCCTGGCTATGGCGGACAGAAATTCATTCCGGCTTCCCTTAGCAAGCTGCGCAGGCTCCGGGCTGCCCTGGATGCCTGCGGCTCTCAGGCGGAGCTGGAGGTTGATGGCGGCGTGACTGAGGCCAATGCCCAGGAAATCATTGATGCAGGGGCTACCGTGCTGGTGGCAGGCTCCGCCGTGTACAAGAGCAAGGATATAAAGGCTACGATTAAGGCATTGCATGGAAGGAACTGAGATATGAAAAAAGCAGTAATATTATTATCAGGCGGGCTGGATTCAACCACCTGCATGGCAGTAGCCAAGGAACAGGGCTACGAGCTGTATCCCATCAGCTTCAACTATCATCAGCGCCACAGCATTGAGCTGGAAGGCGCCAAGAAAGTAGCTGATTTTTACAAAGTAAAAAAGCATTTAATCATAGAGACCAACATGGAGCAGATAGGCGGCTCCGCCCTGACGGATAGCCACATTCAGGTGCCGGATGGGGAGATAGTGCATGAGGACAACGACATTCCTGTCACCTATGTACCGGCCAGGAACCTGACATTCCTGAGCTATGCCCTGGGCTATGCAGAGGTCATCGGGGCAGACCACATCTTCATCGGTGTCAATGCCGTGGATTACTCCGGCTACCCTGACTGCCGCCCTGAGTTCATCCAGAAATTCCAGGCACTGGCAGACTATGCCACCAAGGCAGGGGCAGCTGACGGCAGGCATATCAGGATTGAAACGCCGCTGCAGGACTTGACCAAGAAGGAAATAGTGCAGCTGGCCAGCAGATTGGGTGCACCGTTGCAGTTCACCCACAGCTGCTACAAGGGCGGCGCAAAGGCCTGCGGTGTCTGCGACAGCTGCAAGCTGCGCCTGAAGGGCTTCGCCGAAGCAGGCGTAAAAGATCCTGTAGAGTATGAAACTATGTCGAATTAACAAAATATACATAGAGTATATAACGTATGAGTGTACCACAGTATCTGACAAATATGTTCTATAACATATCGTAGTGGCGGTTATAATTCGATATACGTCATAATATGCCGGGGATGACATGATATGTACCCCAGGAAAACCTTGAGTGCAGCCTCGCTTCTTAGCGAGTGCGAGCGTAAGCGATGCAGGAGCTTAGAAGCGTGAGGCTGTGCTAAGAGCGCGAGCGTGTTTTCATGGGTACTATCATGTCATATTAAAGGCATATTACGTCGTATAAAGCACAATTTAGGAGGGGTAGGATGAAGGATGTTCAGAGCAGCATAGACCAGCGCGGTATTTCCATACAGAGGGTAGGCATCAAGGAAGCCTGCCTGCCATTTCTCATCAAGACAAAGGACGGAGGCTACCAGCAGGCAGTGGCAAGGGCATGCTTCACGGTGGCACTGCCCATGGAATACAAGGGCACTCACATGAGCCGCTTCCTGGAGATACTCAACCCCTGGTCCAAAAAGCCTGTGGCCGAGCCGGAGCTGGCAGAAATCCTGCAGGAGGCACTGGACAAGCTGCAGGCGGAGTCCGCCTCCATCCGCATCGACTTCAAGTATTTCGTGGACAGGACAGCCCCCGTCAGCGGCAGGCAATCCGTGCTGGACGTGGACTGCTTCTTTGCCGGTGACATGGAGCAGGGGGGCGGCCTGCGCTTCACATTGGGCGTAAAGCTGCCGTATACATCCCTGTGCCCATGCAGCAAGGAGATTTCCCGGTACGGGGCCCACAACCAGCGGGGCATCATGGATGTGCAGGTCAGGTTCAATCCAGAATATGAGTGCATTCTCATCGAGGATTTGGTGGAGCTGATGGAAAAGCAGGCCTCCTGCCAGATTTATCCCCTGCTGAAACGGGAGGACGAGAAATTTGTCACGGAGCAGGCCTACGAAAATCCCAAATTTGTGGAAGACATTCTCAGGGATGGCGTGCTGGCA
>JAEDOE010000060.1 GCA_016302095.1 Anaerovibrio sp.
GGCGGCACATAAGGCGTCTGAGCCACCAGTGCCTGCACCTCCACCAGCAGGGGACGGGTCCCCTCCACCGTAGGCACAATGATGCTCCCTGCCTCCTCCGTCCGCTCTGACAGGAACAGCCGGGAGGCATCCGGCACATCCACCAGCCCCGTATCGCGCATCTCAAAGATGCCTATCTCGTTGGTGCTGCCAAAGCGGTTCTTCACCGCCCGCAAAAGGCGGTACTCGGAGTTGCCGCCCCCCTCAAAATACAGCACCGTGTCCACAATATGCTCCAGCACCCTTGGCCCTGCCAGGGTGCCGTCCTTGGTCACATGCCCCACCACGAATACGGCAATGCCGTTGGTCTTGGCCAGCCGCAAGAGCTCCACGGCGCACTCCCTGACCTGGCTGACGCTGCCCGGCGCACTCTGCACATCAGGGCGGAAAACCGTCTGGATGGAGTCCACCACCAGGAGCTCCGGCTTTAGCTGCTCCACATGCTGGCCGATATGCTCAAGGTTCGTCTCGCTGACTGCCAAGAGCCCATCCTGCACCGCTTCCAGCCTGTCAGCACGCATACGCACCTGCCGCACGCTTTCCTCCCCGGTCACATAGAGCACCTTTTTCCCCATAGCTGCTTCATTGGCACACACCTTCAGGGTAAGGCTGGACTTGCCAATGCCGGGATCTCCCACAATCAGCACCATAGAGCCCGGGATAATGCCGCCTCCCAGCACCCTGTCCAGCTCCTGGGAGCCCGTAGTCATGCGTGGCAGGTCCTCCACCGTCACCTGGCTGATAGGGCAGGGCCTGCTGCTCTCAGACAGGCCCAGGCTCAGCCCCCGGGACTGGTTCTTTTCCTCACGGACTATTTCCTCCACCATGGTATTCCACTGGCCGCAGCCGGGGCATCTCCCCAGCCATTTTGCTGTATCATAGCCGCAGCTCTGACACACGTACATGGTTTTCTTCTTTGCCATCACTCACCGACTCCATCTCTGCCACAGCTTCCCTGCCAGCCTGATTGTCCATCTGCCCAGCCACACGACGGCAATGCCGAAGCTCAGCAAAAAATTCAGCAGGGAGTCAAGCACCCCGCCGCTCACAGGCATGCTGCCCCTGCCGCCCAAACTTTGCCTTTTCAAGCTATCGCCCCCCATCATGAAAGCTCCGCCAAGGTAGTGAACAACGACCTGACCAGCTTTGTCCGAGGCTCAGGGGGCATATTCTCATAGGCTGACTTGACCGCCTGCAGCAAAAGGGAACATTCCCTGGTGGAAATCATCTGATGCTGGATGAGATAATGCAGCATCGCCTTTATCTCCGCAAAATCCGTACCCGCATCAATTTTCTCCAGCATCTCCTGATAAATAATATTCCTGAACGGCACCCGTACCACCCTGATAAAGCCTCCCAGTCCCCGCCGTGACTCCACGGAAAAGCCCTTGTCATGGGTAAAGCGGGTATTCAGCACATAGCTTATCTGGGAGGGAGCGCAGGATATCTCATCGGCTATATCCGTCCGCCTCAGCTCCACCTGCCCGGTCTGCTGCTCTGCCAGCCGTGTCAGGATATAATCCTCTATTAAATCTGCAATATTACTGCTCATACTTACACCTTATTCCTTAAAACGAATTGACAATTTGACCTTTCCTATATTATATTTGACATTTTGACATTATGCAAGCACTTTTTTCTCAAAGAAAAAACCGCCTGCAAAATCCTTGCAGACGGCTAATCCCGGCGCTGTATAAACAGCGGTATTTATCTTTCTTGATTTTTCTGGATTTGCCATGCCCATCAGCGGCATTGCCCCCATCAGCTGCGGCTGTTGGCAGCGTGAATCTGCTCCTTTGCCTGCTGCATGGCCTGCATGGCACTGCCCACATCATTGTGGATATTCTCCATGGCATTGATGATGCCGCCGGCATGATTCTGGATAGCTGCCATGGCTGTGTTCATATTGGCCAGCACATGGTCAAACAGCTGATTTGCATAACGTTCCACATCCGCCTTCATCTGGGCAGTCTCGCTTTCGGCAGCCTCCTTCAGCTGTTTTGCCTGCGCCTCCGCCTCTTGTGTCATTTCCTTGGCCTTGGCATTAGCTTCCTCAACGATATTCCTTGCCTGCTCATTGGCCTGCGCCACCAGCGCATGCTCATCCACTGTTTTCTGGGCAAACCGCTTTGCCTTTTCGATAATATCCTCAGCCTCTGTATTGGCCTTGGCAATAATCTGCTCCGACTCGGTCCGGGCAGCCCCGATGATCTCGTCCCGGCGGCGGCAGACCTCCATGGCATCGCTGACCTCCCTAGGCAGCTCCTGGCGCAGCTTGTCCATCAGATGAAAAAGATCATCATCCTTGATCATAACCCTGTCAACAAGAGGCATGCGGCTTGCACCAGCCACATAATTCTCAATTTCTTCCAATACTGCATCAATCTTCAACATAGCGTCGCCATTCATTGCAATTACCACCTTTTATATAACACTCAGCTGTGCGAAGCCATTACCGTCACACAGAATTTTTCCCATTCAGATATTCTACCACCTCATGAGGCACCAGCCGGGAGTAGTCACCCTTGAAGCGGATAATCTCCCTCACCACCGAGGAACTGTAGCTGTTGTACTCCGGCTTGCCCAGAAGGAACATGGTATCCAGCTCCGGGTGCATGGACTTGATAATCTGCGCCTGCCCCTGCTCGTATTCATAATCCGTCACGGAGCGCAGCCCCCTGACAATCACCTGGATATGGTTGGCAATCATGTACTCTGCCAGGAGGCCATCAAAGGAAACAACCTTCACATTGGGAAGATCCGCCACCGCGCTCCTGAGAAGCTCCATGCGCTCCTCCGCCTGCAGGAGGGGCGTCTTTCTGATATTGTTAAAAACGCCGATGTAAAGCTCGTCAAAAATCCTTGCCGCCCTCTGGAATATATCCACATGCCCCAGGGTAACAGGGTCAAAGCTGCCCGGGCAAATCGCTCTTTTCATTCTGCATCCTCCCTGCCTGCCTCCGGCGGCAAATGATAAAAACCAATCCGTGTGGTCCTGCCATAGCTCTGCTCCCTGACAAGCCGCAGCCTGCCGGTAGCTGGCAAATCCGCCTCATCGCCCCCATACTCCACCACCACGATGGCATCAGGAGCCAGTACCTCCCCCTTATCCAGGTATTCCAGCACCCTGTGTGCCAGCCCCTGATGATAAGGTGGATCACAAAAAACCAGGTCAAAGCGCTCTCCCTGACCGGCAAGGCGGTGCAAAAGGGCAAAGACATCGCCCTTCAGCACCCTGCACCTGTCAGACAGGCGTGTATGCTCCGCATTGAAGCTGATAATATCCGCCGTGGCCTTATCGATAAAGACACAGCTGTCAGCGCCCCGGCTCAGGGCTTCCAGCCCCAGTGCCCCGGTACCTGCAAAAACATCCAGCACCCTGCCGCCTGTATCGCCGCCCAGGATGCTGAAAAGTGACTCCTTCACCCTGTCCGAGGTAGGCCTGGTACTCATTCCCTTTGGAGTTTTCAGATTGCAGCCCTTGGCTGTACCGGTAATAATGCGCATACAAAAACCTCAAAAAACAAATTCTTTTCTATTCTAACATATTTCCAGCGATAATTGAATAATTTTTTTAGCCTATATCACGCTAATTAGTATAAATTGTACACCATTTTAATACAGACGCTGCAGCACATCATCATCCATCTTAAAGGTATGCTCCTCCGCCGGATAAGTGCCTGCCTTCACTTCCTCATCATAGGCACGGAAAGCAGCCTTCATCTGCTCCCCCAGCTCCGCAAAATGCTTCACGAACTTCGGCTTGAAGCCGCTGAACAGCCCCAGCATATCCTGATAAACCAAAATCTGTCCGTCACAGCCGGCACCTGCCCCGATGCCGATGGTCGGGATAGCCAGCTTGGAGCTGATGAGCTCTGCCAGCTTTGCCGGGATGCACTCCAGTACCACCGCAAAGGCACCTGCCTCCTGAATGGCCAGGGCATCCTCCACCAGCCTCTTGGCGCCTTCCTCGCTCTTGCCCTGCACCCGGTGCCCACCCAGGGCATTGACGGACTGAGGGGTAAGTCCCAGATGTGCCATCACCGGGATGCCTGCATCGGTAATCGCCTTGATCTGAGGACAGACTGCCGCGCCCCCTTCCAGCTTGACGGCATTGGCACGGCCTTCCTTCATCAGCCGCCCGGCATTCATCACCGCCTGCTCCACGGAGACCTGGTAGGACATGAAAGGCATATCGATAACCACCATGGTATCATGGCAGGCACGGGCCACGGCACCGCCAAAGGTAATCATATCCTCCATGGTGACAGAGATGGTATCAGGCAGCCCCAGCATCACGTTGCCCAAGGAGTCACCTACCAATATAGCGTTGATACCGGCTTCCTCCTCCAGCCTGGCTGTGGAATAGTCGTAGCAGGTCAGCATGGAAATCTTCTCGCCCTTCTGCTTCATTGCCAAAAAAGTTGCCACGGTGTTTTTCATTTTGCTTCGTCCTTTCTCCCGGCTGGCAGCAGTTCTGCCGCAGCCGCCTCAATACCTTTTCTATATTCCTCATCCAAAAAAGCCCCGATGGAGGTATCATCATAGTCAGCACTCTTTGCCCTGGCAAGCTTCACAAGCTCCCTGGAAAGCAGCAGATACAAAAGCCTGTCCCGGCTGTCCTCAAAAATTGCCAGGTGCTTTGCCAGCGTCCCGGTGTCCCCCCGCTGCACAGGCCCTGTCAGTGCCCTGACCGCGCCTTTGTCCGCCACCTGGGAGGCATTGCCCAGAAACAGCGGTGCCAGCGCCTTCTGTGCCGCCTCCGGCTGGAAGCCGCACTCCATCAGCATGCGCCTGCCTTCCTCAAAGAGTGCCACCACCTGGTTGCTGACAATGGCGGCTGCCGCATGGTACTTCGCCTTGCAGCCTGCCTCGATAGGCTGCACCTGAAGCCCGGCTTTTCTCAGCCACTCCAGCATAAAATCCCGGCGCCCGGCAGAGCCTTCAAGGGTAAAAAAAACATCCGCCAGCTGGCTATAAGAATGAAACCTGTCGCTTATAGCAAAAAGCGGATGAACTGAATATCCATAGGCTCCTGCCGCCTCAATCCCCGGAAAGGCAGCCTCTGCCGTCATGGCACCACTGGCATGACAAAAAATCTTTCCCTGAATACTGCCGGCTGACCGGCACAGCTCCCTGTAGCACCCTGCAATGGCATCATCGGGAACCGTCAAAAACAGCACATCGCTATCTGCCAGCAAATCACTTGCACACCGGTAAATGTTCGCTGCCGTAAACTCAGCTGCTTCCCTGGCTGACTGAATATTGCGGCTGTAATAGCCTGTAACTTCAACCCCGTGCAGGCAAAAATACTTTCCCAGGGTAACCCCTGCCTTGCCTGCTCCTATAAAACCAATCTTCATAAGCATCACCTCTCTAGTATGGTGATGTGCTGCCCAAAATATCAGGAAAAAACCTTGCAGAAAATCATAGTACAGTTTCCAAACAGAATACCGTCCATCTCCTGCAATACTACCACACACGCTGGCAAAAGTAAAGAAGGACACAGCAAAAAACGGCACCCGGCAAAGCCCTGCAAGGCTCTGCCGATGCCGTCCCTTTTTTCAGGCAGCCTTACTTAACTGCCTCGCCAATTTTCTTGTCCATGCCCTTGATATGCCCCTGCAGCCACAGAGCCAGAAAATCCAATATCTCCAGCAGCCCTTCCTGCTGATTAACATCGATTTCCTTCAGGTTGTAGGACTCCAGCTTATTGATAAACTGGGTATGCTGATGCAGCTGGCTGAAGCGCTTGGAGTAGTTTATGCTTTTCATATACTCCTCCTCATGGTTGAAATGATACTTGGTATAATCCCTCAGTTCCTCCAGCACCGCCACAATCGCATCATATTTATCCGTCACAAACTGATTTGTCAGCAAATCATAGGCACGGTTCGCTATCTCAAAGAGCTTGGCATGCTCCTCATCAATAAAATCAATTCCCGTGTGATATTCCTTGGTAAACTCATATTTCATAATTAATGCCCCCAATCTATGATATATGTACCATTATTATACACGATTATTGACAAAATTGCACTATGCCAGAAAAACTAATCTGGCATAAGTCGGAAATTATTTTCTGGAAAATTTCTCAACAAAAGGAAAATTTTTCTTGACAAATTTTCCAGAAATCATTATAATAATATCTGTTGTGAATAACACAGCACACAAAAGAAAATATAGGGGTATCGCCAAGTTGGTAAGGCACTGGATTCTGAATCCAGCATGCGTTGGTTCGAGTCCAGCTACCCCTGCCATTGAGCTTTCAGCCGTTCCGACAGGAGCGGCTTTTTTGCTACCCAAAATTCTAAATTCCGTGCAGGGGAGCTGTCAGAGTGTATCAGCGATACGCCAATGGGCGGAAAGGCAATGCCAATGCAGGCACGCTCGCGCTACTATCCGTGCCTAGCGGATGCTAAACTCACGCTTCGCCTGCGGCTCGCGTATCGTTAAGCACCGAGGCACGGCTCAGTGCCTTGCATTGGCACCGCCTTTTCCGCCCATCACAATCCCTGCTCATAGCCACTATCCCAAACAGCTCCCCACCAGCCTCCCGGCTTCCCTGTTCAAGTTCTACGTTACATGAACAACACATACAACTTCGCAAATGAACAAACTCGTCAGTCAGACCTATAAAAGAGTGCCATGGCATGTGCCATTCGCAGGGCACTGAGACGCGCCTCGGTGCTTAGCAATTCGCAAGCCGTAAGGCGCAGCGAGAGCTTAGCACCGCTAGGCGTGGATAGTAGCGCAAGCGTGCCTGCGATGGTACTGCCATGACACTCTCTAAAAAGGTCTGAC
>JAEDOE010000061.1 GCA_016302095.1 Anaerovibrio sp.
TAGTATAAACAAAAAGCAGTATCACTGCAAGAAGCTGCAACAGCCAAAATCCTGCCATGACACTGCCATAAATACACTATCCTGTCATATATCAATATATCAATCTATTATTTAGCAATACATCATTTTTTAAACTGCACATTAAAGAGCAAATCCGTTGGCTTTTCCAAAAGCAGCTTCGCCCCGTTTTCCAGCAGCTCCTCTTTTTCACGGAAGCCCCAGAGCACGCCTACCGGCAGGAACCCGGCATTGACCGCAGTCTGCATATCCACGCCGCTGTCCCCCAGGTAAACCACCTTGTCAGGCGTTACCCCCAGCTTTTCCGTAATCTCCAGCACCGTAGTAGGGTCCGGCTTTCTCGGATAGCCCGGCCTGTCACCGATGACCATCTGGAAGGTGCCCGGCTCAAAGAGAATGTTGATAATAGTCTTGGCTGCCTCCATAGGCTTGTTGGTGCATACAGCCATGGGAATTTCCTTCTCCATCAGCTTCGCCAGGGTGTCCCGGATGCCGCTGTAGGCACGGGTTTTGTTCAGCACCTTGCCGTTGTAAATCTCGCGAAACTTCGCCAGAGCCTTCTCATAAAAAGCCTTGTCCGCCGCCTTGTCCTCCGGCAGGGCACGCTCCACCAGCTTGCCCACGCCATTGCCCACGAAATATTTATAGGCATCAACTGTATGAGTAGGGAAATCGTATGCTATCAGCATCTCATTGCAGCTGTCTGCCAAATCATCAATGGAATTAATAAGAGTTCCGTCCAAATCAAATATTACTGCCTCGTATCGCATGCATATCTGCCTCTTTCCTGTAAAATAATATTCGCCCCCGAACTTTCTCATCTTATTAATTCGCTATTAATCTGAAAAATCCTGCTAAATTTCATTGAAATTTAGCAAAACTTGACTTATTGATACTTAACTTATCAATGCCTATTGATACTTAGCTTATTGATACCTATTGATGCTTAACTTGTCAATACCTGATTTAGCAAGGCTTAGCCTGGCACAGCCTCAATTCAGGCTGTCCGCTTCCTTCAGGATGGACAAAAGCTTCCTGTTCTCCGGCAGCATATTTCCCCGCCCCTTTTTGTGGTGCAGGGAAATAATCGCCGCCTCCGTACTCATGCCGATGCCGCGCAAAAGCTCGCCCCCCAGCTCTCCATGGTGATAATACCTGTACAAGAGCCCCCGGACATAGCTTCTTGAGTCGCACCTGCCATACCGCCTTGACCAGACCGGGAAAAACCTGTTCAGCAGCACCGCTATGGATTTCCTGACAGGTCCCATGCTGCTGCCCCTGCCCACATCATGCAGCAGGCAGCACCTGATTAAAAGCTGCCGTAAATTGCCGGCATCCTGTTTGCTGAGATAGGGAAAATCCTGCTCCCGAAAACCATCATCAAAAAGCTCTAATGCCGTAGCCAGCACACGCATGGAATGACGCTTGTCCGCCCGGTTCATCTGGAAAAAAAGCTCCCATGCCGCCTCTGGCAGGTTTTCTTTAACAAAATCAACCTCATCCTTGCTGAGCCTGCTGGCAAAAATCCCCCGGAAAAATTGTCTTACACGGTAAAGCACAGCCACCACTTCCAAACTAGCACCCTGAAAATCTCAGCCCTGCTTGATAAAAATCAGTTCCTTGTAGCCCTTTTCCTTGCGGTAGGCATCCGCCTCCTGCTCAAGGCATGCCGCCATAGCCAGCTCGCAGTTTTTCCCTTCTGCCCTGAAAGCCTGCACCTGGCGGATTGCCTCCTGCTGCATACCGGGCGCATAAGCCACATATACATCCTTTTCAGCCTCCGGCTTGGCAAGCCCTTCCCGCTCCAATGCCAGCAGGATGCGCTCAATGCCCACCGCGAAGCCGGTAGCAGGCAGCGCCCTGCCAAAGTCAGTCAGCATGTGGTCATAGCGGCCGCCGCCGCACAGAGGGAAGCCCAGCCCCGGCGTATATGCCTCAAACACCATGCCCGTATAATAGCTGAAATCCCGGATAACCCCCAAATCAAAGGTAACGTATTCCGCCACCCCGTAAGCCTCCAGCAGCTCATAAATCTCAGTGAGATTGTCCAGGGCACGGCGTGACTGCTCGTTCATAGCCATGTTGTACGCCTTTTTCAGCACATTCTTATCGCCATGCAGCAGCGGCAGCTGCTTCACCATATCCTTTGCCGCCTCGGACAGCTCAGTAGCATCCACAATCTCCCCCAGTGCCACCAGGTCGCGGCGCTCGATAGCATCCTTGATCTGCTCCTGCTGCTTCGGGAAAATGCAGCACTGCTGCATCAGCCCATTGGTAAACTCAACCTGTCCCAGGCAAATCTGGAAATCCTTCAGCCCCGCTTCCTTCATGATGGAAACAGCCAGCGCAATCATCTCCGCATCGGCAGTTGCCTTGGAGCTGCCAATCAGCTCCACCCCTGCCTGATGGAACTCGCACTGGCGGCCGGTCTGGGTTTTCTCATAGCGGAAAACGCTGCTGATATAGGACAGCTTGTGAGGCAGCCATTCCTCCCCCAGGCGGCTTGCAACCACCCTGGCAATAGGCGTGGTCATCTCGTGGCGCAGTGCCATGGTACGGTTCTGCTTGTCAAAAAGCTTGAACATCTGGGGCTCCAGATTGCTGCCGTTGCCCATGGTGAGGGTATCCAGAAACTCAATGGTAGGCGTTACCACCTCATCATAGCCCCACAGCTTGAACTGCCTGGCAATCCTGGCCTCAATCGCCCTTTTCTCAGCTGCCTCCTGCGGCAGGAAATCACGGGTTCCGTATGGAATTTCCAAAACTAAATCCTTGTTGCTCATTATCGAAAAATCTCCCTTAAAATCACTTTATCTCCTCAGGCTGCTCCTGGTTCAATCGCTCAAAAACGAGATTGTAGCCATCTGCCCCGTAGTTCAGGCAGCGCTTCACACGGCTGATGGTTGCCGTGCTGGCACCGGTACGGCTCACAATCTCATCGTAAGTATACCGCTTCTGCAGCATCTTTGCCACCTCCAGCCGCTGGGACATGGCCTTCAACTCGCTGATGGTACATATATCTTCAAAAAACTGATAACATTCCTCCACAGTTTTCAATTGCAGCACAGCATTGCACAACTGGTCATTCAGCTCATCCTTCAGCTTTGGATTTACCACACTTAACACCACCTAAAAAATTACCTGCTGGCACTGCAAAGCACTTTCATGCTTTACAACACAAAAATATCTCCCACACATTATAGCACAATGCTTTCACAAAGTGAAGCGTGAAAATATAAAAATACTGCCAGCCGCATTTTGCCATGCTAGTTTTCTGTGATGTTAAAGAACTGCTCCCGGTACTGCAGCTGCAAAGCCGCCAGCACCTCCGGCAGGCCTTCTCCGCCCTTTACCGTCTCCATGGCTGCCTGCCGTGCCCGCAGCAGGATGTCTATATCCTGAGCTACATCGGCAATCTTCAAGTCAGGCAGGCCGTGCTGCATGGAGCCAAAGAACTGCCCGGGCCCCCTCAGCTTCAAGTCCTCCTCCGCCAGCAGGAAGCCATCCGTGGTACTCTCCATAATCGCCATCCGCTGCCTGGCGGCCTCCGTCCGTTCCTCTGCCACAAAAATGCAGTAGGAAGCATATTCACCGCGGCCGATGCGCCCCCGGAGCTGGTGCAGCTGCGCCAGCCCGAACCGCTGGGCATTCTCCACCACCATGATGCTGGCGTTGGGCACATTGACACCTACCTCGATGACGGTAGTGGCCACCAGCAGCCTGATTCTGCCCTCATAAAATTCCTGCATGAGCTCCTCTTTTTCCTTCTGCTTCAGCTTCCCATGCACAAGGCCGCATTTTATGCCATAGAATATGCCGCTTGTCAGTTCCTCATAGACCTCCTGTGCCGAGGACAGCCCCGAGTCCTCATTCATCTCAATCAAAGGGCAGACCACATAGGCCTGCCTGCCCTTTTTGATTTCCTCCAGCACAAACTTATAAATCAGCTCCCGGCGGTCCCTGCCCCTCACAAAGGTCCTGACCGGCTTTCTTCCCGGCGGCAGCTGGCGGATCAGTGAAACCTCCAAATCGCCATATACCGTCAAGGTCAGCGTCCGCGGAATCGGCGTAGCCGTCATCACCAGCACATCCGGCACCAGCCTGCCCTTCTTTTCCAGCACTGCCCTTTGATTGATGCCGAAGCGGTGCTGCTCATCAGTCACCACCAGCCCCAGATTGGCAAAGGAAACATCCTCCTGAATGAGGGCATGGGTGCCGATGACAATATCTATGTCATGGGCAGCCAGCCTGTCATACATTTCCTGCTTCTGCTTTTTTGTCAGCCTGCCGGACAGCAGGGCAACCCTTATGCCAAGGGGCTCCAAAGCACCCGAAAAACTTTCAAAATGCTGCCGTGCCAGTATTTCCGTTGGCGCCATCATGGCACCCTGAAAGCCGTTTTCCACTGCCTTCACCAGAGCCAGCATGGCAATCACGGTCTTGCCGGAGCCTACATCCCCCTGCACCAGCCGCCGCATGGGCACAGGCCGCTCCATATCATTGCAGATATCCTGCCATGCATTCTGCTGGTCATCAGTCAACCGGAAGGGCAAACTTGACAGCACGCCGCCTGTCAGGCTGCCGCAGCTTGCAAACCGTATCCCCTGCTGCCGCTCCTGCCGCCTTTTTTTCAGCAGCATGAGACCGTACTGAATGAGATAAAGCTCCTCAAAGGCAAGGCGGTAGCGGGCTTTTTCCACCTGCTGCCTGTCCTCGGGATAATGAATCTGCCGACATGCCTGCAGCCTGGGCAGAAGGCCATACTGCTGCCGCACCCCTTCCGGGATTACCTCCGGCACCGCCAGCCGGCCGGACTCCGCCAGCCCCAGAAGCTGCTCCGTCAGGGCACGCAGCATGCTCTGCTTGACATTTTCCCCAGCAGAATAAACCGGCAGAATACCGCATTTTGCCTCCATATCCGCCCCCTCATCCTCCACAATCTCAAAGGAGGTCATCTGGCTCATGGCAAGCTGCCCCTGCCCTCCATAGGCGTAAGCTGTCCTGCCGGAAGCAAAAATCCGTCTGCCGGTTTTCAATTTCTGTTTTAAAAATTTTTGGTTGAACCAGGTAAGCTGCAGAAAGCCTGTCCCATCCGAGATAGTTGCCGTCAAAATCACCATGCCGCGCCTTCCGGCGCGCTTCTCCTGCAGCCCCGTAATAACGCCTGCCACCGTTGCCCTGGCACCGGCCTCCAGCCTGCCGATAGGCGTAATGCTGCTCTGGTCCTCATAGCTTCTCGGAAAGTGCGTCAAAAGGTCAAACAGGCTGCCAAGCCCCAGCCCATGCAGCTGCTGCGCCTTCTTCGGCCCCACGCCCTTCAATACCTCTATATCATCTGACAGTTTCATCTATAAAACCCACACCTAAATCAATGCCCAATCAGCATGGCAAGCCCCACAAAGATAACCACCAGGGCGGCAGTCAGCCCCACGAAGCCAGCTGCCAGCCGCGGCCAGTTGGTCTTGTCCCGCAAAAATTCCATGGCCTCGGAATCCCGGCGCGGTGCTGCCTTTTCCTGCTCCGCTCCGTCAGCAGCTTCCCCAGACTCATCCATCGCTTCTCCGCCAGCCCCCGGGATATTGCCCCAAGCAGCCTCCGCCGCTTTTTCCTTCTCAACATCCACGATGGTCATAACAGCCCCGGCACCTGCCTTGGCATAACCTGTGGCAGGCCTGATTACCTTGCCGTCAAGGCCGCCGCAGATGATTACCGGCGTAATAGGATTGATGCCCTTTGCCCTGGCCTTTTCCAGATCAAACTCAGCTATCATATCACCGGCCTGAACCCTGTTGTTTACCCCCTTGTGAACAGCATATATATCCGGATCCAGCTTGCTGTCCACGCCAAAATGCACCAGTACCTCCACCCCGTCATCAGAGGTGAAGCCAAAGGCATGCTTGTCCTCGGCAATCACGTTGATATAGCCGGAAACAGGGCTGAACATAGTCCCATCCTCAGGTATTATTGCTACGCCATCCCCCATCATCCGCTCAGCATAAATAGGATCAGGCACCTTGCCCAGGTCCACCACCTGCCCCGTCATAGGTGCAAATATTGAAATCTTGTAATCCTCCCCCATAGATACTTCCCCCCTTCTATCTTACTTTGCCGGCATGGGCTGCATAGACAACAAACTCATTTTCACCGTCCAGCCCCAGCAGCTGATTGATTTCCTCATCATTGAAGTGCCCCACGGCACATACCCCTGTATCTATGGTATATGCCGCCAGATATAGATTCTGGCACACATGGCCTGCATCAAGGTACAGATACTGCAAGGCACGTCCCCCAAAATAATACTCCATCCTCTCCAGCACCGCCGCCCAGATAAAGGTCACGGCACTGGCACGGTACATATTGAGCTTATTAAATCCCGGCTGGAGCCACTCCTTCACGTCCTCCCCCAGCCGCACAGGCAGCAGGGCATGCTCCACTGCCAGGAAGCGATAAAGCCCCGGTGCCAGCCCCTCTACCTTGTCAATATACAGGTATGTCTCAAAGGCATTCCTGGCTCCTGCCGAAGGCACTGTCCTCTTGGTGGCACCGGCAGGCAGCACCATCTTGATGCCCTGGGTGCACCACAGGAGATAGCTCAGCTCCTTCATGGTCAGCTTAGTATCGCTGTAGTCCCTGATGGTGGCACGCAGCTCCATCATCTCCAGAAAGCTCACCTGATGATCCTCCAGAAAATCCGGCTCCGGCAAGGGGATGAGCCTGGCATCCGCCGGATAAGGCTTCTGGATTGGCGGCGGCTCAAGGTGCTGCAGCTTC
>JAEDOE010000062.1 GCA_016302095.1 Anaerovibrio sp.
CAATTACTCAGCAATGTTGTCAATGATGAACTGTGCAGTCTTGCGCTTCAGGACAGTCTCAATCAAATCCGGGGTACGGCCCTGCTGGGTAATAATCTTCTTTACCTCTGCAGCAGTTGCACCGTAAGCCTTGGCCATAGCCTCAACCTCTGCATCCAGCTCCTCGGTCTCAACCTTGATGCCCTCAGCCTTTGCTACAGCTTCCAGAACCAGGTCGGTCTTCACGTTGGCAGCAGCGGTGTCCCTGTAGGTCTCACGCAGCTTGTTGATGTCGGTGCCTGCATACTGGAGGTACATCTCCAGCTTCATGCCCTGCTGCTCCAGGCGCATAGCCAGCTCCTGAATCATGACGTTGATGCGATGCTCAACCATAACCTCAGGAACCTCGACAGTTGCGTTCTCAGTAGCCTGCTTGATAGCCTCCTCGCGCTTCTCGGACTCAGCCTTGCTCTCAGCAGTCTTCTCCAGGTTGGAGCGGATATCAGCCTTCAGCTCATCCAGGGTCTGGAAGGTGCTTGCCTTCTTGGCAAACTCATCATCCAGGGCAGGCAGAACCTTTCTCTTGATGCTCTTGACAGTGCACTTGAACACTGCCGGCTTGCCCTTCAGCTCCTCAGCGTGATACTCCTCAGGGAAGGTTACGTTTACATCCTTCTCCTCGCCAATCTTGGCGCCGATCAGCTGATCCTCAAAGCCAGGAATGAAGCTGTTGGAGCCGATCTGCAGAGGGTAGTCCTTGCCCTCGCCGCCGGCAAAAGCCTCGCCATCAACAAAGCCCTTGAAGTCCAAGGTGATGAAATCATCCTTTGCCACCTCGGAGCCTGCCTCAGCCTCAACCATATCAGCCTGACGATCCAGCATACGGGTCAGCTGCAGCTGAACTGCCTCGTCATCAACAGCATCCTTCTGAACCTCAACCTTCAGGCCCTTGTACTCGCCCAGCTGAACCTCAGGCTTCTTGGTAGCAGTTGCCTTGAACACCAGATCCTGGCCCAGCTCCTTGGTAACAACCTCGAACTCAGGACGGGTAACGATGTCGATTTCCTTCTCCTTCAGTGCCTCAAAGAAAGCCTTTGGTGCAGCAATCTCTACAGCCTCATCAATGATATATTCCTTGCCTACATGGCGCTCTACAATCATCTTTGGAGCCTTGCCCTTGCGGAAGCCAGGGATGTTTACCTTGCTGGCAACCTTCTTGTATGCAGCCTCATAAGCCTTATCCAGCTCTGCAGCCGGTACAGTGATTTCAAATTCAACCTGAGAGTTCTCCAAATCCTTTACGTTTACTTCCATTGTGTCTAATGACCTCCTGAAAAATATTTGTGCAGGGACACCGGCACAGCTAATTCAGCGCATAGTTATCCCCATTCTTTACCATAGTACACCAAACCATAATACCACAAATTTTTATTCTACACAAGGTTTTTGCTAAACTTCCGGGCTGATAAAATTACCCTTTCACCAGCAAATCCCTGAGTGCACCAATAAGATACAGGGAACCTGCACAAATCAAAATCGTGTTGCGCGGCTCCCCCGTTGCCTGTGCCAGCTGATGCCCCCGCTGCAGGGCGGCAGCTGCATCAGCCACAGCCTCCCTGCACTCAGACTTCACATAAGGGAGCAGCTCGGCAGGCTCCGCCGCCCGTTCCGAGTCAGGGGTAGTCAGCACCACCTTGTCCTCAGGACGAAGCAGCATATCCAGCATCTGCTGATAATCCTTGTCCTTCAATATCCCCAGCACAAAGACGCGCTGCTCCGCCGGGAAATAATAATCCAGGCTGGCACGCAGGGTAGCAATCCCGGCAGGGTTGTGGGCGCCGTCAATCAGCACCTTATAATCATAGCCCTTAATCAGCTCAAAACGGCCCGGCCATACCACTCGCTTCATGCCCTGCTTGATGGCCTTCTTGGTAAACCGCAAATCATCCGTTGCCAGCACCATCATCACTGCCGCAGCCAATGCGCTGTTCTGCACCTGATGCAGCCCCAGCAGGGACAGCTTGTAATCCATGCTGCCAAAGACGGCGTTTTTGCCGGTAAAAGCCACCAGCTGCTCACTGTCATCACACTCGCTGCAATCCATGTGCAGCTTGGACAGGGCTTCCATCTGCATATCCGTCAGTGCCCTGTCCTGAGTGCCATAACCTGTTACCCCTAGATTAGGGGGGATGGACAGCTGTCCCAGAGGCTTCATGGCAGCTGCCGAGAAATCCTCTCCCAGCACATAGCAGGCACAGCCCTTTGCCACGGCTTCCGCCCTGATAATCTCCAGAGCCTTCCCCTCTGCGCCTGTTACCACCGGCACTCCCGGCTTGATAATGCCTGCCTTGTGATGGGCAATCCCCTCCAGGGTGCCGCCGCATTTATCTGCATGCTCAAAGGTTACGTTGGTAATCACGGAAACCTCCGGCAGGATTACGTTGGTGGAGTCCAGCAGGCCTCCCAGCCCCACCTCAATAACGGCATATTCCACCTTTTCCTTTTGGAACAGCAGAAAAGCTGCCGCCGTAATCACCTCAAACTGGGTAGGATGCTCGTCACCCTCCCCTGCCATAAACTCGCAGATATCACGCACCACGCTCAAAGCATCCGCAAACTGCGCCTCGGACACCTGCCTGCCGTCAATCACCATCCGCTCCGTATAGGAGGAAAGATGAGGCGAGATGTACATGCCCGTCCTGATGCCTGCCGACCTCAGTCCTGATGCCAGCATGGCAGTCACGGAGCCCTTGCCATTGGTGCCGGTTACATGGATGGTCCTGTATGCCTTCTGAGGCTCCCCCAGAAGGTACAGCAGCTTTTCAATCCTCGCCAAACCGAAATTCATGCCAAAGACATTCAGCTCATCCAGATAAGCCAGGCTTTCCTCATAATTCATAACCTTTCACCTCCAAAGCGCAGGTTCCCATCAGATATTCTGCAAATAAGCCAGGCGTTCCTTCACCGCATTCTGCTTCTCCTGATAGCCCTTCAGCTTCTCCTGCTCACCGGCTACCACCTCGGCAGGTGCCTTGGCCAAAAAGCCCTGATTGCCCAGCTTCTTCTCCAGGCGGCTGATTTCCTTGTCCAGGGTTGCCAGCTCCTTGTTCAGGCGGGCAGTCTCCTTCTCCACATCAATCAGGCCCTTCAGCGGCAGGTAAATCTCCACGCCGTTTACTACGCCTGTCATGGCATTTTCCGGCTTCTCAGCACCTGCTGCCAGCATGGTAACAGGCTCGGCAGCAGCCAGCACCGTCAGATAGCCCTCGTTGGCAGCAAATACCTCCCTGAGCTTTTCATCAGTAAAGTTCAGGATGACCTCACTCTTTTTGCCAGGAGCTGCATTGACCTCAAGGCGCAGGGCGCGGATGGTCTTGATGGACTCCATGATAGCAGTCATGGCTGCCTCATCATCGTCATTTACCAGCTTGGCAAGGCCTGCCTCGTCATTGCCAGGCCACTCAGCTACCATGATGCTGATGCCATCATGCGGAATATGCTGCCAGATTTCCTCGGTAATAAACGGCATGAACGGATGCAAAAGGCGCAGGGTGCGCTCCAGCACATAGCCAAGGACATACTGGGCAGTCTGGCGAGGACGGATATTTTCCTTGTCGTAGAGACGTGCCTTTGCCAGCTCAATGTACCAGTCGCAGAACTCGTTCCAGATAAACTCATAAATCAGGCGTCCTGCCTCGCCCAGCTCAAACTTCTCCAGGTTTGCCGTAACCCCCTGGGCGGTCTTGGCAAAGCGGGACAAAATCCACTTGTCAGCCAGGGTGTAGTCTGCCTCCTCCGGCACAAAGCCCTTGTCAAAGCCCTCAAGGTTCATCAGCATGAAACGGGAAGCGTTCCACAGCTTGTTGGCAAAATTTCTGGTGGCAACCACCCTATCATTGATAAAGCGCATATCGTTGCCCGGTGTATTGCCGGTAATCAGCATAAAGCGCAGGGTATCCGCGCCGTACTGGTCGATAACCTCAACAGGGTCAATGCCGTTGCCCAGGGACTTGGACATCTTCCTGCCCTGCTCATCCCGCACCAGCCCGTGGATATAGACAGTCTTGAACGGAATATCCTTGCCGAATTCCAGCCCCATCATGACCATGCGCGCCACCCAGAAGAAAATAATATCGTAGCCTGTTACAAGAGTGCTGGTAGGGTAGAACTGCTTCAGCTCAGGTGTCTCATCCGGCCAGCCCATGGTTTCAAAAGGCCACAGTCCGGAGCTGAACCAGGTATCCAGCACATCCTCATCCTGACGGAGATGCCTGCCGCCGCACTTCGGGCAGACATCCACATCGGTACGGGAAACGATGGTCTCGCCGCAGTCATCGCAGTACCAGGCCGGGATGCGGTGTCCCCACCACAGCTGACGGGAAATGCACCAGTCGCGGATATTGTCCAGCCAGTTGCAGTAAATCTTGGTGAAACGCTCCGGCACGAACTTGATATCCCCGTTCTTTACCGCCTCGGCAGCAGGCTTTGCCAAGGATTCCATCTTTACAAACCACTGGGTGGAAATCATCGGCTCAATGGTGGAGTGACAGCGTGAGCAGTGGCCTACGGCATGTTCATGATCCTCAATAGATACCAGGGCACCGATTTCCTGCAGCTCCTTCACCAGGGCCTTGCGGCACTCGTAGCGGTCCATGCCCTCGTACTTGCCTGCCCCCTCGGTCATCTTGCCGGTATTGGAAATTACCTTGATCTGCTCAAGATTGTGCCTCAGTCCCATTTCATAGTCATTCGGGTCATGGGCAGGGGTAACCTTTACCGCACCAGTACCAAAGGCGGAGTCAACATACTCATCAGCAAACAGCGGAATTTCCCGGTTTACTACTGGCAAAATCAAGGTCTTGCCCACCAGCTCCGTATAACGCTCGTCAGCAGGATTTACCGCCACGCCGGTATCACCGAACATGGTCTCAGGACGGGTGGTGGCAACCTCCACATACCTGTCCTCACCCTTTACCTGATAGCGGATATGCCACAGATGGCCTGCCTCGGTCTCATGCTCCACCTCGATGTCGGAAATGGCGGTGTTGCAGTCAGGGCACCAGTTGGTAATGCGTGTCCCCTGATAGATAAGCCCCTTCTCATACAGGCTGACAAAAACCTCCCGGACAGCCCGGGAGCAGCCCTCGTCCATGGTAAAACGCTCCCTGTCCCAATCCAAAGAGGAACCCAGGGAACGCAGCTGGCTCATGATGCGGCTGCCGAACTTTTCCTTCCACTGCCACACACGCTCCAGGAACTTCTCCCGGCCCAGCTCATAGCGGTTGGTGCCTTCCTCCCGGAGAGCCCCCTCCACCTTGGCCTGGGTAGCGATACCGGCATGGTCGCAGCCCGGCATCCACAGGGTATTGTAGCCCTGCATGCGGCGCCAGCGAATCAGGATGTCCTGCAAGGTATTGTCCAGGGCATGCCCCATGTGCAGCTGGCCGGTTACATTTGGTGGCGGAATCACGATGCTATAAGGCTGCTTTTCCTCATCCACTACAGCATGAAACAGCTTGTTTTCCTCCCAGAAGCCATACCACTTCTTCTCAAAGCTTTTCGGGTCATAAACCTTGGGAATATTGTTTTCTTCCATATTTTCCTTTTCCATGTCCATACTCTCTCAAACTCCTTCACATAAAACAAAAAGTCCCTTTCGCCCTCACTGACAAGGACGAAAGAGACTATCTTCCGCGGTACCACCTAAATTTGCACGGCTCATAAAAGCCGCCCACGCTCACTGGCTTAACGCCGCCCGGCGTCCGGACCTACCAGATAAATCAGTAACTTATGACAAATAACTTAACAACTTACCCTTCAGACCGGCTGCTCCAAAGCTACCTTCCCCGCCCCGCCAGTGGAAGCTTTCACCCTCACGCTTCCCTCTCTGAGCTGCCCGGCAGCAGGTACTCCTCTTTTTCATCGCATTTTTGCATATTTATTTCATATATTAACTGACACACAAACCTGTGCAAGCATCATATATGGTGCGGACGAGAGGGGTCGAACCTCCACGCCTTGCGGCACTGGATCCTAAGTCCAGCGCGTCTGCCAGTTCCGCCACGCCCGCACATCAGCCTTAATAGGATAGCACAAATTTACTGTGATGTCAAACCTCGGTATTATTTTACATGCTCAGTTCCGGGCAGCAACCGGCATGCACTGCAGCTTACAAATCCAGCCCGGCAGCAATCTCCTTCAGCATCCTGGCAGACTCCTGCAGCTTGGCAGTTTCCTTCTCATCCAGGGAAATCGGTATCAAAGTCTCGATGCCGTTGGCACCCACGATGCCAGGCATGCTCAGGGAAATATCATCAATGCCGTAGCTGCCGTGCATCATGGAAGATACCGGCAGGATGGACTTCTCATCACGGACAATGCACTCGCAAATCCGCTTTACTGCCATGGCTACGCCATAGTAGGTTGCATGCTTCTTGGAGATGATCTCATAGGCGCTGTTCTTTACCTTCTCAGCAATTGCCTCCATGGCCTTCTCATGGTTGAAATGCCCCCGCATCTCGCAGAAGGTATTCAGAGGCACGCCGGATACGTTGGCACTGCTCCAGGCCGCAATCTCGCTGTCACCGTGCTCACCAATAATAAAGGAATGAACATTGCGGCTGTCAACCTCCAGATGCTCGCTGAGAGCATACTTCAGCCTTGCCGTATCCAGCACAGTACCGGAGCCGATAACCCTGTTCTCAGGCAGGCCGCTGAGCTTTACTGCCACATAGGTCAGGATATCCACCGGATTTGCCACAATCA
>JAEDOE010000063.1 GCA_016302095.1 Anaerovibrio sp.
ATTGCCGATGATGCAGAGTTCAACAGGGATATACTCAAGGAAATATTCAGCGAGCAGTATGAGATTTTTGAGGCAGGAGATGGAGAGGAAGCGGTCAGGTGCATCAGGGAGAATTTTGAGAGCCTGTCGCTGATTTTTCTTGACCTGATGATGCCGAAGATGAGCGGCTTGGATGTGCTGGAGATCATGAAGGACGAAGGGTATCTGGACCTGATTCCGGTCATTATTATAACCGGTGAGGCTACAGTGGATACTGATGCCGCCGCTTATGATTATGGTGTGGCAGATATTATTTACAAGCCTTTTGCCCGCCGGGTAATCACCCGCCGCGCCCTGAATATCATCGAGCTGTATGAGCGCAGAAAAAAATTGGAACTGCAGCTGGATGAGACTACCTCGGAGCTTCTGGCAAGCCGGAAGAAGCTGGCGGAAAATAACGAATTTCTGGTGAATGCCCTCAGCTCCGTGGTGGAGTTCCGCAGCCTGGAGTCCGGCATCCATATTAACCGGGTTAAGGAGTTTACGGATGTATTGCTTCATACCTGGGCGGCACTGCACAGCGACTTTGACTACAAGGAGCTGGATATCAGGCAGATGGTGAATGCCTCTGCCCTTCACGACATTGGCAAAATCAGCATTCCGGATGAAATCCTGCTGAAGCCTGGCAGGCTGACCTTGGAGGAATTTGCCATCATGAAGGAGCATACCACCAAGGGCTGTGAGATTTTGGAGAAGTTCAAGCAGGAGGACAGCGATTTTTATCAATACTGCTATGATATTTGCCGCTATCATCACGAGCGTTATGACGGCAAGGGCTATCCTGACCATCTCAAGGGAGATGAAATCCCGGTATGGGCACAGGTGGTGTCAATTGCAGATGTGTTTGATGCCCTGATTAGCCCTCGTTGCTACAAGGTTCCTTATGCTATTCCGAAGGCTGTCGACATGATTTTTAACGGCGAGTGCGGTACTTTTTCGCCGAAGCTTTTGGAGTGCTTTGAATCAGCCAAGTTCAAGCTGATTGAGATTGCAGAGCGTGACTGATAGCCCGGAATTGGAAGAATGGAAATGGCTGCCAGCTATATAAGGAGAAAACAGGGGGAGCGGCTGGTGGCCAAGGGACAGCAGCTGGCAGAGCCTACGGATTACCTTGTGCTGAAGTAAAAGAAATGGAGAGGAATATGATAAAAAAGCTGAATGGAAAAACCTGCGGATATATTGCGGCTGTGGCGGTGCTGCTGCTGTCTTTTTTGCTGACAGGCTGCGGCAGTGATGACACCCCAAAGGCGGAGAACGGCAAGGAAAAGGTAACTATCGCCCTGTGGGGCAACGACCTTTTGGAGAATTACGCCCCTTATCTGTGCAGGCAGTTCCCGGATGTGGAGTTTGAATTTGTGCTGGCGACTAACTCCATTGATTACTACCGCTATCTCAATGAGCATGGTGATTTGCCGGATATCATGACCGTAAGGCGTTTTTCCATGCGGGATGCCATGACCATGAAGGATGTGCTGTATGATTTGAGCAATACGGATTTGGCAGATACCTACTACGGCACTTACCTGGATAACTACACCTACAGTGACGGCACGGTGAACTGGCTGCCGGTGTGCGCCGAGGTGGATAATATCATTGTCAACAAGACCTTGTTTGAGGAGAACGGCATTCCGCTGCCTACAGATTATGACTCCTTTATTGCCGCCTGTCAGGCATTTGAGGCAAAGGGCATCATGGGATTTTATCCTGATTATGGTCAGGATTACTGCTGCATGGAGGTGCTGCAGGGCTTTGGCGCGGAGTATTTATACACTATGGAAGGCAGGGAGTGGCGCCAGCAGTACGAAAGTGGCCACACGGACCAGCTGGACGAAAAGGTGTGGCTGCCTGTTTTTGCCCGTTTTTTTGATTTAAAGGAAAAGACGGGGATTCAGCCGGAGGCTGCCACGGAAATGAACTTTGTCCAAAAAAACAGGTTTACTGCTGGCAAGCTGGCAATGTACCGGGGCACAGGCAATGATTTGATTACCTTTACGGGTAGAGCCGGCAAAAATGACGAGGTTGTCCTGATGCCGTATTTTGGCACAGAAAAAAAGGATGACTGGTATCTGACCTATCCTGCCTTTCAGGTGGCAGCTGCCAAAAAGGGCATGGAGAATCCGGAACGCAAGAAGTTGATTTTGAATATTATGCAGGCGATGCTCAGCCAGGAGGGGCAGAATAACATTTCTCACGGCAAGAACATGGTATCTTATACAAAGGATGTAAAGCTGGAGCTTTTGCCTGAGCTGGATAACCTGCGCCCTTATATCGCGGAAAACAAGATGTATATCCGGCTTGCTTCCACCGATATGTTCAAGGTATCCAAGTCCGTGGTACATGGTATCATCAAGGGGGAGCTGAAGACGCCACAGGAGGCGCTGGAGGCCTTTAATGAGCAGATGAATGCAGACCCGGCCCAGGAGCCGGTGGTGGTGCATATTGACAAGGGATATTCCCATGAGTTTACCAGCAGGCATGGCAATCAGGCCGCTTCTGCCATCTATAACACCATTCGCAAGAAGCTGGCTGTGGATATGGTCTTTGTGCAGTCCTGCTATGTCAGCGGCGATATTTATGCCGGTGATTATACAGAGAGGCAGCTGAGCTACCTTACCCATACGGATGCCGCTTGGCCGATGCTGGCGAGGCTGACCGGTGACCAGGTATATGAGATGGTAGAAAAGACCTTTGCCCTCAAGAGTGGCTACGGGGTTATCAGCAATGACAGCACCTTGTATGTGTCCAGCGGCTTTGAGATGGATATTGCCCGGAATGGGGATGGCAGCTACAAGCTGAATAGGCTTACCAGAAATGGCAAGGAGCTGGACAGGAACGGAGTGTATACTATTATCCTGATGGGGGATAGAAACTGGACCAATCAGCTTATGATTACCAAGATGGGGATTACGGATTTTTCCTATGATATTGACAAATGCAATGTACAGCTTTACGATTATCTGGTAAAGGAAGGCGGCAAGCTGGAGGAACCGACAGATTATATTACGATCAATTAGCATTTCAGGGAATTGATGCCGATATAGGGGAGGCTAGGCGGAGTGAAATTAAGTTTGCAGAGGTTCACGAAAAATGATGTATCAAGGCACGTTGCACCGGTACTGTTTTCCATTATGTTAGCATTTGCCCTGATCGGGGGCGTTGTCCACCTCCGCAGCTTTATGATGGAGCAGATGGTCAATGAGCGTTCTGCCCAGCTGGAGGAGCTTATCGGGCAGATTCGGCTGAATCTGAGATATGGCATTGCCGCCCATTGGAATGTGGTGTCAGGACTGGATGAGGCGCTGCATCGCAAGCATTATGCCAACAGTCAGGAACTGCTGGATATTATAGGTGATTTGGAGGGCAAATTCCGGCTGGATTTGTACAGCAGCCGGATAATGCTGCTGGAATCCACCGGCACGGTTTATACCCGTGATGGTGATATGGGCATCTGGGATGATATCAAGTTTGTGGCTGGTGGCAACAGCCGTTACATTTTCGTTACTGATACCAGCAACGTGAAGGGGACATATCTAGCCTTTGCCCAGAAGCTGGAACAGCCGATTGTTACAGATAGCGGCAGGGTGATTACCCATCTGATTTTGCTAAAGGATATTGCCAGTGTCAAGAAATACTATGACACTGAGTCCTTTGGCGGTCATGCGGCTACATATATTATTCAGAAAAATGGCACCCTTGCCTATTATGATGCCGATGAGGACGATGTTATCGGTGTCAGGAATATTTATAAGGCACTGGGAGAGTATGAATATGTGCGGGGCAGGAATTTTGCCCAGGTGCGGGAGTCTCTGGCAGAAAACGGCATTGCCACCGCCAATATCATGCTCAATGGGACGGAGTATTATTATTGCCTCACCAGGATGAAGGATTATGATCTGACTGTCATGATGCTGATTCCGGCAGAGTATGTGGCGATCAGCACCCGGAGTATGATGGAGTCAACCTTCCAGGCACAGATGGCCTTCACGATTATTCTGCTGCTTTTGCTGGTGCTGGCAGTTGTCAGCGTGGTGAAGGTGCAGCGCAGCAGCCAGCTGGTGAAGGTGGAGCAGGAGGCCAATCATGAGCTGAACAGGCTGAGGATTGCGGCGGAGGATGCCTTGCATGTAGCGGAGGCGGCCAACAAGTCCAAGAGTGTGTTCCTGTCCAATATGTCCCACGATATCCGCACCCCGATGAATGCGGTTATCGGCTTTGCTACTTTGGCTCTGACCAATCTTGAGCAGCAGGACAAGGTAAAGGATTACCTGTCCAAGATTTTGTCTGCCAGCAATCATCTCCTGAGCCTGATTAATGATATTCTGGATATGAGCCGCATCGAAAGCGGCAAAATCCAGCTGGATGAGATGGAGGCAAATCTGTCGGATATGCTCCACGATATCAAGGACATCATCGGCGGCCAGGTACAGGCAAAATCCCTGGAGCTCTACATGGATGTTATTGATGTGGCAGATGAGGATGTGTACTGCGACAGGACCAGGCTCAATCAGGTGCTTTTGAACCTTTTGTCCAACGCTATCAAGTTCACGCCGCCGGGAGGCACGGTGTCCGTGCGCATTGCCCAGCTGCACGGGGCTGCCGAGGGCAAGGGCATGTACGAAATCCGGGTGAAGGATAACGGCATTGGCATGAGCCAGGAGTTTGCGGCGAAGATTTTTGAGCCCTTTGAAAGGGAGCGTACCTCTACGGTCAGCAAAATTCAGGGCACGGGCCTGGGCATGGCGATAACCAAGAACATCATTGATATGATGGGGGGCACTATCGAAGTCATTACGGAGCAGGATAAGGGCACGGAGTTTGTCATCCGGCTGGAAATGCGTTTGCGCTCTGCCAAAAAGACCAGTTTCCGCATTCAGGAGCTGGAAGGGCTGAAGGCACTGGTGGTGGATGATGATTTCAACACCTGCGACAGCGTCACCAAGATGCTGGTCAAGGTGGGGATGCGCTCCGAGTGGACCATGTTCGGCAAGGAAGCGGTGCTTCGGGCAAGGCAGTCCATCGAGCTTGATGATGCCTTCCATGTGTATATTATTGACTGGCGGCTGCCGGATGTGAATGGCGTGGAGGTAACCCGTCAGATTCGCGCCCTGGGAGATGATACGCCGATTATTATTATGACGGCTTATGATTGGAACGATATTGAGGAGGAGGCACGGGCTGCCGGAGTGACAGCCTTCTGTGCCAAGCCGATGTTCATGTCCGATTTGCGCGACTCCCTGCTGACGGCTCTTGGCCAGCAGCGGGAGAAGCATACAGCAGTTCTGGCGGCGCGGAGCAGCAATACCAGCTATGAGGGGAAACGATTGCTTTTGGCAGAGGACAACGAGATGAACCGGGAGATTGCCTGTGAAATCCTGGGGGACTACGGCCTTCTGGTGGAGACGGCGGAGAATGGTGCCAAGGCGGTGGAGATGGTGGCAAAATCCCAGCCTGGCTACTATGATATGGTGCTGATGGATATTCAGATGCCTGTGCTGAACGGCCATGAGGCCACGGTGCGCATCCGCCAGCTGCCGGACAAGGCGCTGGCATGTATCCCGATTGTGGCAATGACGGCTAATGCCTTTGACGAAGACCGAAAGGAAGCGGAAAAGCATGGCATGAATGGCTTCATTTCCAAGCCGATTAATATGAAGGAAGTGATGGAGGCATTGTCCAGCTTCCTGCGGTAATTTGCTTAATTTGCTTAATTTGGTTGACATTTTATGGGGTTGTTTGCATAATAGGAGTAGTTTTTAGATTTGATTTGGAAAGTAGGTAAGTGATTTGACGATAGAAGAATTTTACAATGCAGTGGGAGGCAGCTATGCATCCGTCAAGGAGCTATTCCTGACAGATGAGCGCATCAGGAAATATGTGCTGAAGTTCAAGACTGAGGGCAGCTATCAGAAGCTGATGGATGCGGTGGCTTCCGGGGAGCCAAAGGCTGCTTTTGAGGCGGCTCACGCCTTCAAGGGGGTGGCTGGCAATATCGGACTTACCAGGCTCTTTAATGCGGCTTCTGATTTGACGGAGCAGCTGAGGGGCAGCCAGGAACCGGCGGACCCGCAGCTGGTAGAGAAAATCCGCGAGTATTATGCTGAAGTGCAGGAAAATATCCTCAAATTGTAGTCCGCCAACGTGCAAAGTAAATGATTGAAGGTCTCTTGAAGATGTCCTCCGGGGCATCTTTTTTTCTGTATTTTCTTGCTGTCAGGCTAAATGTCTGATATAATAATTATCGACATATAACGGAAACTAAGAGCGGAGGGATGAAATGGCAAGACCGAGAAGATGCAGGCGTGTGTGCGCGGAGCCGGTATATGGCAGCTTTTGCCCGGCAGGGAATGCTGCCAATGGCGAAGTCATGCTGACTTTGGATGAGTATGAGGCAATACGCCTGATCGACCTGGAAAAGCTGACACATGCCCAGTGCGCGGTGCAGATGGATATTTCCCGTACTACCGTGACGGAGATTTATGAGCTGGCACGCACCAAGCTTGCTGATGTGATTGTCAATGGCAAAAGCCTTTTCATTGCCGGGGGGGATTACCGCCTGTGTGATGGCTCTGCCCTTGCTTCCGGCTGTTGTCACCAGCGTTGCAGGAAATTTTATGCGGGCAGTGAAAGCC
>JAEDOE010000064.1 GCA_016302095.1 Anaerovibrio sp.
CTGGGCGGTGCCATTGCGGCAGTGGGCATCCTCACTCATACGGAGGTGCTGCTGGCGGTAATCGGCATTATCTTCGTCTGCGAGGCCATGTCCGTTATTATTCAGGTGACTTCCTTCAAGACCAGGGGCAAGCGGGTATTTTTGATGAGCCCGATTCACCATCACTTTGAGCTGAAGGGCTGGTCGGAGAAGAAGGTTGTGTGGCGTTTCTGGCTGGGAGGGCTGATTGGCGGACTTTGCGGCCTGCTGCTTTTCCAAATAGGATAATTAGAAGCTGAACATTAATGATTAACTATTTATGATTTATAAATTATAACTTATAAATTTATAATTTATAAGTTGATATTATTAGGAAGGATCTGGCAAAAATGATGGATTTTGCAAATAAGAATGTACTGGTTGTAGGCGTAGGCATCAGCGGCAATGCCGTGGCCAAGCTTGCCAAGAGGCTGGGGGCGGCAAAGGTTGTCCTGAGTGATGCCAAGGCTGAGAAGGATTTGAAATACGATTTGTCCGATGTGCGGGCTGCCGGTGTGGAGCTGGTTTTCGGCCCTCAGGCAGCAAGCCTTTTGGATGGTGCGGACATGGTAATCCTTTCTCCGGCTGTGCCTGTAAAGGTGCCGCTGGTGCAGGAGGCATACAAGCGCAATATCAGCGTTGTTACCGAGGTACAGGTAGCATACGAGCTGGCAAAATCCCCAATTTTGGCAGTAACCGGCACCAACGGCAAGACTACTACCGTTACCCTGCTGGGTGAGCTGATGAAGACCAGATACGAAAATGCCGGGGTAGGCGGCAATATCGGCATCCCTCTCTGCGAGCAGGCGGTGCAGGCTGGCGAGGGAAGCTGCGTAGTGGCAGAGATTTCCAGCTATCAGATGGAGGCTACCACCAGCTTCCGCCCTCATGTGGCTGTGGTGCTGAATGTCACCCCTGACCATGTGGTGCGCCATGGCAGCCTTGAGGTTTATCAGCAGATGAAGGAGAAGATGTTCTCCCAGCAGACGCCGGAGGACTACCTGGTGCTGAACTATGATAACGACAAGACCCGTGATATGGCTAACCGTGCCAAGGGACAGGTATTCTTCTTCAGCCGTTTGGAAAAGCTGGAGGAGGGAGCCTTTGTACAGGATGGCTGGCTGACTATCGTCTGGAAGGGACAGACCTGCCGTCTCTGCCGTACCGATGAGCTGAAAATCAAGGGCGGCCACAATGTGGAAAATGCTTTGGCTGCCGCTTCTGCCGCTTTTTTGGCAGGGGCGAGAATACCGAAGATTATTGATGTGTTGAAGGAATTTGCCGGAGTAGAGCATCGCATTGAGCCGGTGGCAACCGTGGATGGTGTGCCTTATTATAATGATTCCAAGGCTACCAATACTGATTCTTCCATCAAGGCACTGGAAAGCTTTGACGGGCACATCGTGCTGATTGCCGGTGGCGATGACAAGATGACTGATCTGACTGATTTTATGACCTTGGTCAAGGAGCGTGTGGATGAGCTGATCCTGGTGGGAGATGCAGCAGCACGCTTCAAGGAAAATGCCTTGAAGCTGGGATATCCGGCAGAGCATATCCATGAGGCCGGCTACTCCATGGAGGAGGCTGTGAAGACGGCACATGCTATTGCCGGTCCGCCTCAGACCGTGCTGCTGTCTCCTGCCTGCGCCAGCTTTGATATGTATGAGGGCTTCGAGGCAAGGGGCAGGGACTTCAAGAGGCTGGTCAAGGCATTGGCAGATAATTGATTGCCATAGATTGAAGCATTGGCAGCTTTTAGAATAGTGATTGGTTATTTGCTGGATGGAGTATATGAAGATGAAGATTATTGTTTCGGGTGGCGGTACGGGCGGTCATATTTATCCGGCCCTGACACTGATTCGGACATTGGAAAAGAAGGTTGACAGGCTGGAAGTGCTGTATGTGGGCACTCATGCAGGGCTGGAGGCTGATATTATACCTAAAGAGGGAATACCCTTTGAAACAGTTGATTTGCAGGGCTTCAAGAGAAGCCTCAGCCCGGAGAATATACTGCGGGCTGCCAGGGCAATCAAGGGCGTAGGCAAGGCCATGGGCATTGTGAAAAAATTCCAGCCTGATGTGGTTATCGGCACCGGCGGATATGTATGCGGCCCTGTGCTGATGGCGGCAGGTCTCCTGGGGATTCCGTCCCTGATTCAGGAGCAGAATGTTATTCCGGGGATTACCAATAAAATCCTGGCCAAGTTCGTGGACAGGATTGCCACCGGCTATCAGGAGGCAAGCAAGCATTTCCCGGCTGGCAAGGTGGAATTTACTGGCAACCCTATCCGTGCCGAGGTAATGGCGCCGCGGCAGGAGGGTGACTATGAGGCATTTAATTTGCTGCCGGGCAGGAAGACTATTTTGGTATCCGGGGGCAGCCGGGGAGCCAGGAGCATCAACCGTGCCATGGTGAACGTGCTGAAGCATTATGCCGGCAGGCGGGATGTGCAGCTTCTGCATGCTACTGGCAAGGGAGAGTACGAGGATATCATGAGCCGCATCCGGGCAGCCGGGGTGGATTTGGAGGAGGCCTGCAATTTGCAGGTGGTGCCATATCTGTACAATATGCCACAGGCAATGTCCATTGCTGATCTGGCGGTGTTCCGTGCCGGTGCTACAGGGCTGGCGGAGCTGACTGCCAAAGGGATTCCGGCTATTTTGATTCCTTATCCTTATGCGGCGGAAAATCATCAGGAGCACAATGCCCGGGCGGTGGAAAAGGCCGGGGCTGCAAGGGTTATCCTGAACAAGGATATCAGCCCGGAGCTTTTGATTGAGACTATTGATGACCTGCTGGAGGATCAGGGCACTTTGCGCAAAATGGCAGCCGCCAGCAGGTCGCTGGGCAGGCCGCAGGCGGCGGATACCATAGCCGAGATGATTTTGGAACTGGCGAGAAGCAGGCAGTAAGGCATGATTTGTGGCGTTTTTGAGTTGGCAAAAGCAGCAGGACTAAGAAGGTTTTGAGCTGGCAAAAAGCGTCAGGTAGTAAAGGAGAGAGTTTTCGTGTTAGACGGTATCAATAAAGTGCATTTTGTAGGCATTGGCGGCGCAGGCATGAGCGCACTGGCCAAAATCCTGGTTGAGAAGGGCTATCAGGTGTCCGGCTCCGATGTAAAGGAGTCTGTTATGACAGGTGTGCTGCGGGATTTAGGCGCACGGATATTTATCGGGCAGAAGGCTGAGAACGTGCATGGGGCGGAAGCCATCGTGATTTCCACCGCCATCAGGGAGGAAAATCCCGAGGTGGTGGAGGCAAAGAAGCTGGGGCTCAGAAGGCTGCACCGCTCCGATGTGAATGCCTACCTCATCAATAACTGCAAAGGCATTGCCGTAGCAGGTGCCCACGGCAAGACCACCACTACCTCCATGCTGGGGGTGGCCCTTGATTATGAGGGAGTATCACCAAGCATCATCATCGGCGGCGAGGTGGATTACCTGGGCAGCAACGCCAAGCTGGGCAAGAGCGATTACCTGGTGTCCGAGGCAGATGAAAGCGATGGCACTTTCCTGAAGTATTATCCTTATGTGGGCATTGTGACCAATGTGGAGAATGACCACATGGACCATTATGGCACCATGGAGAATATCATCAAGGCATTTACCCAGTTCCTCGGCCAGATTCGCCCTGAGGGCTTTGGGGTTGTATGCTTTGACAATGAAAATATCCGCAATATTGTCAAGGATAATAAGGATAACGATAGGTTCAAGGCGCGGATTATCTCCTATGCAATTGAGTGCGGCGAGGCTGATTATCAGGCTGCAAATATTGAGAGCTCCGTGGAGGGGACTTCCTTTGATGTTATCCACAAGGGAGAAAATCTTGGCAAGGTGAAGCTCCATGTGCCGGGACGCCACAATGTCCTCAATGCCATGGCTGCCGTGGTGACGGGCCTGCAGCTGGGGCTGACCGTAGCGCAGATGGCGGAAGGCCTGACTATGTTCAACGGAGCCAAGCGCCGCTTCCAGACCAAGGGCAAGGTTGACGGCATCTGGGTGGTGGATGATTATGCCCATCATCCGACGGAGATTGCCACTACATTGAAGGCAGCCCGCCAGACTCAGCCCAAGCGGCTGATTTGTGCTTTCCAGCCTCATCGCTACAGCCGCACCCAGCTTTTGCAGAAGGAGTACGGCAGCTGCTTCCAGGGCTGTGATGTGCTGGTGCTGACAGATGTGTATTCTGCCGGTGAGGACCCGATTCCGGGCATTGACGGTGAGCTTCTGGTGAAGGAAGTCAGGGAGCAGACCGGCCAGCAGGCGGTGTATATCCAGGACAAGAAGGAGATTGCCGGGTATCTGAAATCCATCGCCCAGCCGGGAGATTTGATTATGACCATGGGTGCCGGTGATATTGTCAAGTGCGGCGAAGCCCTCGTAGATTTGTTGCAGAAATAAAGCATAGGAGAATATTTATGAAAAAAATCGTAGTAGTCATGGGCGGCCCATCAACGGAGGCGGAGGTATCACGCCGCAGCGGCACCGCAATCCTCGAAGCCCTGAAAGCAAAAGGATACAATGCAGAGGGATTGGAGCTGAACCCTGCCACCTTTGCCAATGACATAAAGGCCAGCGGCGCGGAGTTTGTGTTCAACGCCCTCCATGGCAAGTTCGGCGAGGACGGCATCATTCAGGGCACTCTTGAGATGATGGGGATTCCATATACCGGCTCCGGCGTCATGGCAGCAGCCGTTACCATGGACAAGGTGGCAACCAAGCGGTTCTTTATGGCAGAGGGGATTCCTACCCCGAAAGCACATACATATTTCAGATATGAGTTTAAAAAGCGCGACCTGACAGGCGAGATTTTGCAGGAATTCAGCGTGCCTGTAGTAGTCAAGGCTTCTTCCCAGGGCTCCAGCATCGGCGTAGTCATTGTGGAAAAGGCGGAGGAGCTGGAAGCAGCTCTTTCTGAGGCATTCAAGTATGACAGGGAAGTGCTGGTAGAGGAATTCATCAAGGGCAGGGAGCTGACCGTGGCTGTCTGGGGCAACGAGGAAAAACAGGAGGCTCTGCCGATTATTGAGATTACTACTGTCACCGGCAGATATGACTATGTGACCAAGTACAAGGTGGGTGCGTCCACCCACATCATTCCTGCTCCTATCCCTGAGGAAGTGACGAAAAAGGTCAAAGAGATTGCTATCCGGGCTTTTGCTGTCTGCGGCTGCAGCGGCATGGCGCGGGTGGATTTCATGCTGGGGGAGGACAACCAGCCTTATGCCATCGAGGTGAATACCATCCCGGGCATGACAGAGACTTCCCTGGTGCCGGATGCAGGCAGGGCGGCAGGCATTGAGTTCCCTGAGCTGTGTGCCAGGATTTTGGCCATGGCAGGCTATGAGCCTTGATGACGGCAGGCTGTGAGCCTTGATTCCAGCAGATGGATATCGGGAAAGGTTCCCAGAAATGGGGAGCAGAGAAGAATAGCAGAAAAGGATGGATGAGCAGTGGACGGAAAAAAGCATAAAATGATTTCCCAGGGCTCCGTGGCAACCCTTTTGGTGGGATTGATCGTGGTGCTTGGCATATTGGCGTGCGCTCTTTCACCCATATTTGTGTTGAAGACTGTGAATATTCAGGGCAACCGCTTCGTGCAGGATGAGGATATTATCCGCATTGCAGGCATCAGGCTGGGGGAAAACCTTTTTCAGCTGCAGACTGATGAAATCAAGCGCAGCCTGACCAAGGATTTGCGCATTGAGCAGGCGGTAGTGCAGCGTTCTTTTCCCAGCCAGCTGGATATCAGCATTTCAGAAAGAATCCCGCTTGCTATGATAAAATGTGACTATGGTTATCTGGAGCTGGGCAAGGGCGGTATCGTGCTGGATGCCCACCGCACCCTGCGGGACATGCCGGTGCCTATGATCAGCGGCGCCGGGGTGGCGGATTTGTTCGTGGGAGATGTGGTGGACGATGAGCAGGTAGGCAAGGTGCTGTCCTTCCTGGATGCCGTGGGAGAAAATACAGTCAAGAGCCTGTCAGAGATTAACATCACCAACCCGGAGGATGTAATGCTCTATGCCGGTTCCGTGCAGATACGCCTGGGGGCACTGGACAGGCTGGAAAGCAAGATTGAGGTTACCAAGAGTGTGATTAGCGAGCTGCAGCAGACGAAGCATCCTATTGCTTATGTGGATGCCAGGTTTGATGTGTATTCTGTGCGGCTGCGTCAGTAAGAAGGAGACGATGGGTATGCATATAGAAAGAGGGCGGCTTTCCATAGCCTGCGTTTGTATGGTACTTGGCTTCATGCTGGCTGTTCAGTTCCGGACAACCCAGGATATAAAATCTGCCGCGCCCTTGCAGCGTGTGGAGGTGCTGACGGAGAGGCTGCAATCCCTTGAGAGTGAAAATGAGGATTTGCGCAGCGAGCTGCAGGACTTAAAGAGCAGTGCCGCATCAGGCAATGGCGGCAAGCTCCAGGAGGACATGCTGATGATGTCCGGTGGCACGGCACTGGAAGGCCCCGGGGTGATTATCACCATTGATGATAGCAGCAAGGGTGCCCAGGAGCTGAAAAAGGCAGATGACCCCAATCTCTATCTGGTACACGATGAGGA
>JAEDOE010000065.1 GCA_016302095.1 Anaerovibrio sp.
TCCTGAGTGGTGCGGACAATCACCGGCAAAATCATCATTACCAGTGTCAGGCCGCCAGCCAGAATACCCTGCTTCAAGCCGAACATCTCGGAAAACAGCACCATGCCCGCAAGACCGAAGATAATGGACGGTATGCCGGTCAGTGCCTCTGCCGCAAACTCAATCAGGTTCACCAGCTTCTTGTTGGAAGCATACTCCGTCAGGTAGATGGCAGCGCCTGTGCCCAAGGGCAGCACCACCGCCATAGCCACCACTATGATATACAAGGTATTCAGCAAATTCGGCAGAATACCGATGGTCTTTTTCACATAGCTGCTCTGGCTGGTCAGAAGCTCCCAGGACAGGTACGGCACACCCCGGTAAAAAATATAGCCGATAATAAAGGCCAGCAGCAGGCAGGTAAAAATCGCACTTGCCCAGATCAGGCACCTTGCTCCCTGATTCCACAGCTTCCGCCGGGAAAAGCCCGTAGCAGTGCTGTCAGGGATAGCCGCCCGGCTCACAGCCGCATTTTCCATCCTATGCCACCTTCCTTCCCTTGACAAACACATTCAGGAACACATTAATCATCATAATAAACAGGAACAGCACCAGCCCGATGGAAAACAGTGCCTGATGCTGCAGGGAACCTGCGGCGGCGTATGACATCTCAGAGGCAATAGCCGTAGTCATAAACCGCACAGATTCCAGCAGCCCCGGCATGTTAGCCACGTTTCCGGAAACCATGATAATCGCCATAGCTTCACCGATAGCACGGCCTACTCCCAGAACCACGGCTGCCGCGATACCGCTCTTGGCAGCCGGTACACTGACCCTGAAAAATGTTTCCATCTCGGTTGCCCCCAGGGCCATAGAGGCTTCCTCGTACTCTCTGGGTACTGCCTTCAGTGCAGTCTCAGATACGTTGATTATTGACGGTAAAATCATGATGGTCAGCACAATAATGGCTGCCAGAAGGGTGGCACCAGAGGATAAGGAAAACATCCTCTGGATGCCGGGAACAAGTATAATCATGCCTACAAGGCCGTAGACAACGGAAGGGATGCCAGCCAACAGCTCCACCGCGGTATGAATAACCCTGGCAAACTTTGGAGGAGCGGCCTTTGACAGGAAAATAGCTGTCAGAAGGCCAACGGGTACACCTATCAGCACGGCACCTGCCGTACCATAGATGCTGGTGAGTATAAAGGGAAGGATGCCAAAGGATGGCTCCACCGTAGAGGCAGTTGGCTGCCATGTGGTACCGAAGATAAACTCCGGAATACCTATCTTTACAATTGCTGGCAGGCCGGCAATTACCAGATGTACCGTGATGCACAGCACGAAGCCTACAGCCACGATACCGCACAGCATAAACACTGCATTTATGCTCTTTTCAGTTATTTCCTGCCATTTGGTTTTATTTTTCATAAAATATCAGACCTCTTTACTAAAAGCCTGCTTATTTAGCAGTTGGTACTGCACCAGCCTGAACAATCAGCTCGGCAGCTGCCTTGGAAGTCATGAAGTCAAAGAAAGCCTGGGCAGCCTCGCTGAGCTGTGCACCTTCCTTGGTAATCAGGTTGAACGGACGCTGGATAACATACTTGCCATTGGAAATATTCTCCTCGCTGCACTCCACGCCATTAACCTTCAGAACCTTGATGCCCTTCTGATTCTCTACAGAAGCGTAGGAAGCGTAGCCGATGGCAGCCTCGCTGTTCTTGACAGCCTCAATTACGGCGCCGGTGGAGGTCAGCTCCTGAGCCAGCTTGCACTTGTCCTTGGTCTTGGTGATGGACTCAAAGCCATCACGGGTGCCGGAACCAGCCTCACGGCCAATAGCTGCCACCTTGCCGGCATTGCTGCCAAACTTGCTCCAGTCAGCAGCCTCGCCGTTGAACAGGGCAGCCACATCCTCAACCTTCAGGTCATCTACCGGGCACTTCTCATTGACGATGATGGCGATGCCATCCAGTGCCAGGGTAGTCTCCTTCAGGCCCTTGGCCTTCTCGCTGTCCTTCAGGGCACGGGAGGAAAGGCCGATATCGGTGGAACCTTTGCTTACTGCCTCAATGCCGGTACCGGAACCGGAAGCATCATAGGTAATGGTAACGCCCTTGTTATCCTCCATAAACTTCTCGGACAGGATGCCGATAACCTTCTCCATGGAGGTGGAACCGTTGGTGGACACCGCGCCAGCCAGCCCGGAGCTGCTGCCGCCCTTGTCACTGCCACAGCCGGCCGCCAAAAGCCCCAGCATCATTACTGATAATAAAACTGAAAATAATTTCTTCATGTTCTTCATTTCCTTGCACTCTCCTTCAATAACATTTACGGATTTCTCTGAACATGGCTATATATTAATACGCAAATGTAAAGTCCATCTGCCTGTTTTTGTAAAAAAAATGTAAATATACGCTAAATATGCAAAAATCCCCCCGGGAAACCACCCGGAGGGATAACTTCATTGCAGGCTATATTCAATTATGCCCGGCTATACACAAGGCTGTATTTTCTTCAATTATAGAGCTATAAAGCATTTTTGCAGGTTTTCGCCAAAATTCCTTTCTTTACCTTCCTGCTGCCATCACCTGCGCCAGCGCCGCCCACACATCAGGCGTTTCCAGGGTACTGCGCCAATAGGCACCGCCTGCCAGGTCATAACGGCTGACCAGTGCCGCCTTCAAAGCCAGGGAGCGGCGATTTTCCTGCCACACCCGGTAACGGCTCCTGCCCTCCGTGTATTCAAAATAATACTGGCCTGCCTCAGGCAGCCACACAGGAGCCAGTTTCCTGTCCCCAATCAGCTTTTCCGCCTGGGACATGGAGAGGGTTTTGCCCTTTGCCTTGCCGGTCTTTATGTCCTCCTGCCAGATGCGCATATAGAGGGGCATGCCAAGAAGCAGCTTCCTGGGCGGCACTCCTTCCGCAATAGTTGCCACGATGCCCTTTTCCACCCAGCCAAGGGATGCCACGGAACCGCTGACCTCCGATGCCGCGCTATGCTCATCATAAGCCATCAGCATCAGGTAATCCACCTGCTCCGCCAGTGCCCTGCGGTCATAGCAGCGGGACCACATGCCGGAGCTGCTGGGAATGGTAATATCCATGGAAACCGTCAGCCCCTCTGCCTGCAGAGCCCTGCTGATTTCCCCTACGAAATCCGTCAGCCTGTCCCTGTCCTCAGGATAAATATTTTCAAAATCGATATTGATACCGTCCAGCTGATACTTTTTCGCCAGAGACTTCATTTCCCTGATGGCATTTGCCCTGCCCATAGGGCTTGCCAAAAGCTTTTTGGTCATATCCGGGTTAAAATCATTAGTAATCAGTGCCCAGACCTGATAGCCCTGCCCATGTGCCTTTTTGACATACTCCAGGCTGGCAGTGCCTTTTTTGTCCTTGATTTTCCCCTTTTCATTGGCTATGACAAACCAGCTGGGAGACAGCACGCTCACCCCGGGCAGCTTCTCCTGCTCTGCCAGCCTGCTTGCCTTTTCCCCCGGTGCCTGCCAATCCCACAGCACGCTTACCTGTCCTGCCGCCAGTGCCTGATTTGCCCACAGCAGCACCATAAAAACCGCTATTACCACCTTTTTCATGCAGCCTATCGCCCCTTCCGCATCCGCTTATTTCCTGTTTAAATTATAATTCATAGGCAAAAGAAATACTATAAAAATATAAATAATATTTCCCATTGTTTTTTCGCCCTTTACTGTTATAATGTGGCATTATGCTGTATAGTTAAAAGTTAATAAGTGATTATTTGCATAAAGGAAAAATTTTTACCCAAAAGCTGTGCGCAGCATAATAAATTGCTAGGGGGATGACTATGACACATACACAAAAACTGGGGCATCTGGCTGCCATCCTGACGATAATTCTCTGGGGCACCACCTTTGTCTCCACTAAAATACTGCTGGAAGCATATCAGCCTGTGGAAATTCTCTTTTTCCGCTTTGTCATGGGCGTGATTGCCCTCACCATCATCTATCCAAAGCCGCTGAAAGGCACCAGCCTGCGACAGGAGCTGATATTTGCCGCGGCAGGGCTGTGCGGCATCTGCCTCTACTACCTGCTGGAAAATATCGCCCTGACCTATACAATGGCTTCCAATGTCGGGGTTATTACCTCTATTGCACCATGCTTTACCGCCATCGTGGCATATTTTGCCCATGTGGACGAGGATGCCATCAACAAAAAGTTTTTCTTCGGCTTTCTTGTAGCTCTGGCAGGTATTTTCCTCATCAGCTTCAACGGCGCCGAGCTGCAGCTGAACCCTGCCGGGGATGTGCTGGCCCTGCTGGCAGCCCTTGCCTGGGCATTTTATGCCGTCATCACCAAGGGCATCGGCAATTACGGCTACAACACCATTGTCATGACCAGGCGGATATTTTTCTACGGTATTCTCTTTATGCTGCCGTCACTGCTCTTTTTTGATTGCAGCTGGAGTTTGCTCCCCTTGCAGGAGCCTGCCTACCTGCTGAATCTGCTGTTCCTGGGCCTGGGCGCATCCGCCCTGTGCTTCGTCACCTGGAACTATGCCGTCAAGATGATCGGTGCTATCCAGACCAGCATCTACATCTATATGGTGCCTGTCATTACGGTAGTCACCTCCATCATCGTCCTGGATGAGCAGATTACGCCTATGTCGGCACTGGGCATCCTGCTCACCCTGGGCGGCCTGGTGATTTCCCAGTACCGTGGCAAGCGGAAAGCATAATATACAGCATAAACAAAATAGCACAAAAATACCTCTATGGAAACTGCAAGCCTGACGCCCAATGTGCGCCAGCTTTCTGCAAGCTGCCATAGAGGTATTTTAATTTCAATTGCCTGCCCGCCCAGCGTCAGGCTTATCTACTGTCCGTTTTTATCCGGCTAAATAAGGCTTATTTGAGGAAGCCGCCAATAATCTGCTCCTCCGCCTCTGCCTCGGTGAGCCCCAGGGACATGAGCTTTATCAGCTGGTCACCAGCAATCTTGCCGATAGCCGCCTCGTGGATCAGGGCTGCATCAACATTCCTGGCATCCAGCTTCGGCACCGCCACCACATGTGCCTTGTCCATGATGATGGCATCGCACTCCGCATGGCCGCTGCATACGCTGTTGCCCACGATAGCCGCCTCAAAGACCTGCTCGGAGGTGTCCTTGGCCACGGAACGGGAAATCACATCCGTGCTGGAGCCCTCCCCATTTAGTGCCACCTCGTATACGCTGGTGGCTACCTGCTCCCCGTGAGTCATCAGGCGTTCATGGACAATCATGGTAGCATTCTCTGCCAGCTCTGCCCTGGTGATGCGATGAGTGTTGTCTACCCCTTTAATCTGCACCATTTCCATGTCCACATAGCTGCCAGCCTCCTGATACACCTCGGTAACAGGATTCAGGATGCGCTTGCCGCTGCCATCCCCCTCCCCATAGTGCTTTTCCACATAGCGGATTCTGGCATTTTTCCCCACAAAGAAGCGGTGCACGCCATCATGCTGGGAGTCCTGGTTGCCGCAGTTATGAATACCGCAGCCAGCCACGATAACCACATCGGAATCCTCGCCAATGTAAAAATCATTGTACACGGTTTCCTTGATGCCGCTTTCGCTGAGCACTACCGGGATATGGACACTCTCGTTCTTTGTGCCCGGCTTGATGCGGATATCAATGCCGCTCTTGCCGTCCGTCTTGGTGACAATATCAATATTGGCAGTGGTGTTGCGCCCTGCTTTTTCGCCATTTACGCGGATATTGTACGCCCCCTCCGGCACGCCGTGCAAATCGGCAACCTCTGTCAGCATCTGCATCTGAATTTTATCTAGCATGTTGCTCCCCCCTTTTCCGGTGCCAGCTTGCTGCAGGCAGCATTCACAGCAGAGGCAGTCCCCAGAAGCTCAGGCAGGATTTCATCCTTCGGTCCCTGCTTTGCCACCTTGCCATTCTCAATCACCACAATTTCATCAGCGATATTCAAAATACGCTCCTGATGGGAAATAATCAGCACCGTTCCCTGCACAGTCTCCCGGATATTTTCAAAGACCTGAATCAGATTCTGGAAGCTCCAGATATCGATGCCTGCCTCCGGCTCATCAAAAATGGAAAACTTGGTACCACGAGCCAGCACAGTAGCAATTTCAATGCGCTTCAGCTCGCCGCCGGACAGGGAGGAATTTACCTCACGCTGAATGTACTCCTTGGCGCACAGCCCCACCCGGGAAAGATACTCACACGCCTTTGCCACGGACAGGTTGGAACCGGTTGCCAGCCGCAAAAGGTCAATCACCTTGATGCCCTTGAAATGCACCGGCTGCTGAAAGGCAAAGCTGATGCCAAGCTTCGCCCGTTCCGTAATATTCTTCTTCGTAATATCCTCACCGTCAAAAATCAGCTGCCCCTCAGTAATAGGGTTAATGCCCATAATAGTCCTTGCCAGGGTGGACTTGCCACCGCCATTTGGCCCTGTGATGACTACAAATTTGCCATCAGGAATAACCAGATTCATGTGGTCAATAATATTCTTGCCAGCATTGCCATCTGCAACTGTGTAGGTGACATTCTTTAATTCCAGCATAATAATCTACTTCTCCTAATACACATAAAAAA
>JAEDOE010000066.1 GCA_016302095.1 Anaerovibrio sp.
CCGGCTTGGAAGCAGAATATTCCACGCTCCTGGAGATTTCCATCTGACATTCCCGATAGCCATCAGCCATCTTGTGCCGGAAATTCATCCGCAGCGGCTCCCCATCAGTATCCCGGAAATGCTGCAGCACCCGCCGCGGCTCCACAAACCATTCGTAAGTAGTACGATCATCAGGATGCACAAACTCTTTAGCAAAAGTCTTAACATAATCCGCAATATTGCGGGCATCACGATAAAGCCCCGGCTGCTCGTCCTTGTCCTTTTTCAGCACATCAAAGCAGCCGCTGCGCAGGTTTACCCTGATAACCTTGCGGAAGATATTGTGCATCAGCGTCAGGGCATCGATGCGCTCCGAGGCATCCTCATTGGCACGCTTCCAGGTGAACAGCACCCAGGGTGAATCCAAAGTAAATGACTTGGGCTGCAGGCATTCAAAGGTGTACCACTTGTACACGCCGTTATGGCGATAGCGCAGATCGTACAAAATCCTCAGCCGCTTGCCCAAAATCCTTTCCTTGATATAGGGCAAGCTGCTGCGGCGCAGGTAGCCTGCCACATCGTCAGCATGCACGCATCCCTCGCTGACGCTTTCCTCTATATACTCACTGATCGTATCAGGCCGCCTGCCAAAGGAAAGCCGGAATGTATCATCGTAATGAATGACATGGTATTCCCCTGTAAAAGGATTGACCTCCGCCACCATGCCAAAATACTGTGCCAAATCCCTCAGGTATGCCGCCCCTGACTTGCGGCTTATAATATTGGATGAGGCAATATTGTTCTCATCCTCCAGCAAAAATTCATACTCGGCAATAGGCATCGGGCGGTAGTAATAATAACCCTGGGCAAAGCTGCAGCCAAGGCTCAGAAGCATCTCGCTCTGCTCCAGCGTCTCAACCCCCTCGGCAATCACCGGCAGGTCAATCTGATTTGCCATGGTAATCACGGAGCTGACAATATTCCTGCCCTTCAGGTAGTTGTCCTGGTTCATATCCAGGAACCGCATATCCAGCTTCAGCACATCAGCCTGAATATCCTTCAGCATGTTCAGGGAGGAATAGCCGCTGCCAAAGTCATCAATCAAAATCTTGAAGCCCAGCTTCCTGAGCCCCGTCTCCGCCTCCTTGATAAGGGATTCCTTGGCGGCATAGGCACTTTCCGTAATCTCCAGCTCCAGGTACTCCACCGGAATCCTGTACTTATCCAAAAGCTGGCTGAAGACCTCCACCACATCCATTTCCATAATGTCTATGCGGGAGATATTCACCGAAATCGGCAGGATGCGCCTGCCCTGCTCCATCCAGCGGCAGATTACCTGGCATGCCTTTTCCCAGATATGCCGGTCCAGCTGGATGATGTAGCCATTCTTCTCCAGGGCAGGTATGAACTTGTCCGGCGGGATAACCTCGCCGGTATCGCTAATCCAGCGCATGAGGGCCTCCGCCCCCACAATCCTGCCATCCCGCAGCTGGCACTTCGGCTGCAGGTAAAAGGTAAACTGCGCCTTTTCCAGGCCGCTGGTAATCTTCGGCATCAGCTCCATTTCCGCTATCATCTGCCGCGCCATCTGCTCATCAAACCAGTATATCCCCGTATTGAGGGAATCAACCGCCTGCCCTATGGCATTTACGGTGTAGTCAAACAAATCTATAGCCCCGGCTTCCATGCCTCTCTTGAGGACAAAGCCTCCAAAGATAGGCCTAAAGATTTCATTATCCCGCACTGTCTGCAAAATAGCAATAATTCCCTGGCGCACCTTCTCCGCCACATCTACCGCTGACGAATAAAAGAAAGCGGAAAAAACATCATCGCCCATATATCCGGCAACGACGCCCAAATCCTTGCAGCACTGCCGCAAAAAAGCTGCAATCTCAGCCAGCAGCCTGTCTCCCTCCTGCCTGCCGTACCACTTGTTGTAGTAACTAAAATGCTCTATATTCATCGTGAGCATGCAGGCACCCTCGCTGTGCTCTGCCAGCTTTTCATCCACCAGCTGCCAGAAAAATCTCCTGTCCGGCAGCCCCGTCAACAAATCCACATGAATATCCATAGCTTCTCTCCCTGCACCCCTGAACAACATCACTGCCATTTTATCATTATAAAACACAAAAGCAAAGTATCTAGGTCTATTCTATCACGATTTAACAAATAGTCAAACCATTAACAGCCAGAAAAATTGTCAAAAAGAAGTTTTTACAAAAAATTTTTTCTGGGATGTACGTCTCCCCCCTTTACCCATTACCCCAAATTATGCTATAATTAGTTGCCGTATTAGATTTAATATTTTGTGAATATTTATTAATAGGGATAATCGAAATGGACAGAAGTGATGAATTGAAAACAAAAGAATTCGCGGAAGCTACAGTTATGGCCATATTCCGGTCGGCTGTGGCGGCTTTTTATGTAGACGTTCAGCATGACTGGTTCAGATGTGTCCGCTGGTCCAGCAAGATTCCCATGGAATTTCCCCAGGACGGGCTTTACAGCACAGCTATAGCTACCTTTATCACAGCAATGATTCCCGACTCTCACCGGGCTGACCTGCAGCTGAAAATATCCTGCGAATATATCCGCAACCATGTGAACAAGGAAACGCCGGAGTTCGGCATCAAGGTGCCTGTAAGGGTAAAAAACAGCGAACGCTGGCTTAACTTTTTCGTTACCCTGGTGGACATGGAGTGCGGCATGCCCCATCATGTCGTCCTGTCTGCCCGGGATATTACCAAGGAGCATCTTGCCGAGCAGAAGCGGTATGAGCTGATTTCCCAGCTCCGCAGCGAGACCTCCCAGCAGGACAGGGCCATCGAGCAGCAGAACAGGGAGCTTTTCGCCCAGAACCAGGAACTTTCCGCCCTGAACAAGGAGCTTTTGGAAAGCCAGGATGCCCTTTTCCAGCTGGCTGACGATATGCAGGAGTACATGTTCCAGAACAGCATGTACCAGGAAATGCTGAAGATGCAGCAGGCAGGCATCATTGCCTACAAATGCGATACGCTGGAAATCCTCTACATGAACGATACCGCCTTGGAGCTGTACGAAATCAACTATAACAGTGGCTACAGGGGGCTGACCATTGAGGCGTTGCGCCAGCGGGTAGTCATTGCCGATGACACGGAGGATGTGCCGTCCATGCCGATTTTGCAGCGTGCTGGCAAAACAGCCGACATTGAGTGCTCCATTACCCATGCAGACGGCTCTGTGCATCACATGGCCATTTCCTCCAAGAATATCCTGCTGGAGAGCGGCGAAAACATCATCATTGACGTGGTGACAGATGTTACCTCCCGGGTGCTGATGAACCAGCAGCTGGAGACGGCATGCTATATCGCCACCAACGAGAGGGACTCCGCCCAGAGCGTCCTGATGCACTTCTCTGACTACATATACCATGTAGACCTGACTACCGGCATGCTGCTGGACCAGTTCACCTGCCGCAGCGATTTGAAGCCCCTGCAGGCTGAGAACATCACTGTCCCATGCAATTACGATGAATTTATCAAAAATGCCATCGACTTTCTGGGGCTGGAGTTCATCAGCTCCAACGGCAAGAGCGGCATGAACTGGACCTGCAAAAATCTCCTGAAAGCTTTTTACTTCGGCATCAGCAACTGCGAGGCAGAGTTCTGGCACAAGTCCGCAGATACCTATCACCGCATTACCGGCCTGATTTCCGTGGACCCTCAGAGCTGCCATGTGGTCATGACTGTTATCGGCAACGACATCACCCTGCAAAGAAAGCAGGAATACGAGGAGCAGCGGCTCCTGAAGGAAGCCCAGGCTGCCGCCGAGCATAGTGCCGCCATGCTGGAGGAAAAGCAGGCAGAGCTGGAGAGCAATCACAAGGAGCTGGAGACCGCCTACAGCGAGCTGGTGGAGTTCAACAGCATCGTGCAGGGGCTGCAGTCCATCTTTGACAGCTGCTATTACCTTGACCTGACAGCGGACAGGTTCCTGGAGGTAAAGGGCAACCACGTCATGCGCAAGGTGTTCACCAGCGGCCGCAGTCCCAGGGAAGCCATGCTTGCCTACATACGCTCTGATGCACATCCCGACTACTGGCGGGGGCTGTTTGAGTTTTCCGACCTGAACACCCTTGCCCAGCGCGTCAAGGACAAGCCGTACATCACCATTGAATACGAATCCAAGACCATGGGCTGGATCCGGGGCTACCTGGTGCCTGCCCAGTACAACCAGAACAGCGAGCCAACGCATTTTCTCTATGTGTGCGAGATTATTGACGAGGAAAAGCGCATGCAGAATCATCTGCAAAAAATTGCCGAAACTGACGGCCTCACCGGCATTGACAACCGCTCCAGCGGCGAAAGGAAAATCAGTGCCTATGTGCAGAACCGCCATCCCGGTGCCTTCGGCGTGCTGGATTGCGATGATTTCAAGGGCATCAACGACAACTACGGCCATGGTGTGGGGGACAAGGTACTGGTTACCGTAGCCAACAGCCTGAAGGAGGCCTTCGGCTCCCGCAATGTGGTGCTGAGGCTGGGGGGCGACGAGTTTGCCTTCTACCTGCTGAACTGCACCACTACCACCATGCTGACCTCCATGGTTTCCAAGTTCTTTACCATCCTGGACAGCATCTGCCTCCCTCAGATGGATGGCAGGAAGATTTCCGTCAGCGTAGGTGCCGTCATCTACAAGGGCAAAAACGGTGCCACCTTCGAGGAGCTGTACGCGGAAGCCGACCAGCATCTCTATAAAAGCAAGAAATTCACTGGCAACTACCTTACCATCTAGCTTTACAGCCTGGTTTGCCAAAATGCGAAATAAAAAATACCGGTATCGGCAGCAGGTACAGCGCCTGCCAGCCTACACCGGTATTTTTTTGCTTATTTATCTGGAACCAATTGTCCAGTACCAATCAATATCAGAATTTCCTGATGTATTCAGCTATCTTGACAGCCACCTGCAAAGGGCTCAGCTCCCCCGTATCTACAGTGCAGTCCGCCTGGTCATACATGGGCTGCCGCTCATCAATCAGTGACTGGATCGCCTTCCTGCGGTCTCCCCCCAGCTCTGCCGCCCTGGCATCCAGCACAGGGCGCCTGCCCTGCCGCTCTGTCCTTGCCAGCAGCGTATCTACATCGGCAGTCAGGCAGACAATCTTGCCGTTTGCCTTCAGCATTGCCACGTTCTCAGCATCCTTGACCGTGCCGCCGCCGGTGGAGATAACCGTATTTTTCTGTGCCGCCCAGTAGCGCACCATTTCCTTTTCCCGCTCCCGGAAATACGCCTCACCGTATTTCCGGAACATCTCCGGGATAGTCATGCCGTACTTGTCCTCTATCTCCTTGTCCAAATCCACAAAGCGATAGCCCAGCTGCTGGGCGGCAGCCTTGCCGCAGCTGGATTTGCCAGTACCCATAAAGCCAATCAGGACCACGTTTTTCATGCCTGCACCCTGCCTTTGTAAGCCTCGATAGCTGCCAGCACGTCGCACATGGCATCGCCGCCGAACTTGTCCAGCATCGCCTCGGCAATCACCATGGCCGCCATTGCCTCGCCTACCACGGAAGCGGCAGACACAGCACACACATCGCTGCGCTCCTTGCATGCCAGCACTGGCTGCCCGGAGGCAATATCCACGGAATGCAGCGGCTTCATCAGGGTAGGTATAGGCTTCATGCAGGCGCGCACCACAATCTCCTCGCCATTGCTCATGCCGCCCTCCAGGCCGCCTGCCCGGTTGGTCTTCCTGTATACGTTCTGCTCCCCGTCCATGAACATCTCGTCATGAATCTGGCTTCCCGGCAGCTCGCCGCACTGGAAGCCTGCGCCGATTTCCACGCCCTTGATTGCCTGAATAGCCATCATGGCCTGCGCCAGCCTGCCATCCAGCCGCTTGTCCCACTGGATGTGGCTGCCCAGCCCCAGAGGCACCCCCCGGACAATCACTTCAAAGACGCCCCCAAGGGTGTCCCCCTCCTGCATGGCCTGGTGGATGCGCTCCTTCATGGCTTCCTCCGCCACTGCATCATAGCAGTTCAGCTCAGAGGTGCCGCTGCCGATCTTATCCCGGTCGATCCGCGCCTCATCCACGGCAACGCCGCCGATTTTCACCACATGGCTCACTACCTCTATGCCGCAGGCGCGCAGAAACTCCTTGCACAGGCCGCCTACAGCCACGCGGGTAGCCGTCTCCCTGGCACTGGCACGCTCCAGGATATCCCTGGCATCGTCCCTGTCATACTTCAGCACGCCTGTCAGGTCGGCATGCCCCGGGCGGACTGCCGTCACCTTGTCCCCGAACTCAGGGCCAAAGACGCTCATGCGGTCAGTCCAGTTCTGCCAGTCGCGGTTGACAACCCGCAAGGTCACCGGGTCACCCATAGTCTCACCAAAGCGGATGCCGCTGAGCACATCAGCCTTGTCCGTCTCAATCTTCATGCGGCCGCCGCGGCCATAGCCCTGCTGGCGGCGTGCCAGATCACGATTGATTGCCTCAATATCCACCTGCAGACCTGCCGGAATACCCTCCACAATAGCCGTCAGGCACTGTCCGTGGGACTCACCGGCAGTCAAAAAACGCAAACCTGCCATTCAAACACCTCATCACAAA
>JAEDOE010000067.1 GCA_016302095.1 Anaerovibrio sp.
TATAAAAAATTTTTGCTTTTAACAAGATATAGTGTAAAATGGAAGGGCAGGATATGAGTTAACATTTGGAGTGATATAATAGATGAAGAAGCAACGGCATAATGTTCAGCTCAGAATCAGCTGGCTGCTGCTGGTTATCTGGATATGTTTCGGGCTTTTGCTGGTGAGGTTTGCCTGGCTGCAGCTGGTGGATGGTGACGAGCTGGCGGAGCGGGCGATTACCATAGCCGAGGAAAACAGGGCAAGGCAGTCCCCCCGGGGCAAAATCCTGGACAGGAACGGCAGGGAGCTTGCTATCAGCCGCATGGCAAAGTCCCTGGTCATCAATCCCAGCAAGGTAAAGCCGGAGGACAGGGAAAATCTTGTGGCACAGCTGTCGGAGATACTGAAGCTGAAGCCTGAGGAAATCCGGGAGGATATAGACACCGGGGGCGTCTTTGTGTATGTCAAGAGGCGCCTGGAGGTGGATGAGGAAAATGCCATCAAGGAGCTGAAGGAGGCCAACGAGTATGAATGCCTTGAGCTCCATGACGAGGTAAAGAGATATTATCCAAACGATATGCTGGCAGCCAACGTGCTGGGCTTTATCGGCACTGATGATAAGGGGCTGGCCGGCATGGAGCAGTATGCAGATGAGCTTTTGAAGGGGGAGGCCCAGGAGGCTGACCTGATTATCGATATGCGGGGCAGGCCGATTTTTGATTCTATCTTCTCGGCAGCCCAGCAGCGGTACAAGGGGGATAATTCCAAGAACATCACCTTGACTATTGATAGCACCATGCAGTTTATTGTGGAGCAGTCATTGGACAAGGCCATGGCTGACAACAATCCCAAGGCGGTAACGGCAGTTGTCATGGACCCGAGGACAGGTGATGTGCTGGCCATGGCTTCCCGTCCCAGCTACAACCCCAACAAGTTTTGGCAGGCCAATGATGAAGCCTGGCGCAATAGGGCAATTTCCTCTGTTTATGAGCCTGGCTCCACCTTCAAGGCAATGGTGGCAGGCACAGCGCTGCAGGAAGGGGTAGTTGCCCCCAACATGACCTTCTATGACCCGGGGCATATCGATGTTTCCGAGAAGCGCATCCAGAACTGGAACGGCGAGAGCTTCGGCAACGTCACCTTTACGGATATAGTAAAGAATTCTATCAATACCTGCTTTGCCCAGATCGGCCTGTGGCTGGGAGGCGAAAAGCTCAACGAGTATGCTGAAAAATTCGGTTTTGGCCAGGCAACAGGCATTGAGCTGCCTGGTGAGGAGTCAGGCATCCTGTTTGCCAATCCCAAGGAGATGGTAAGCTCTGATGTGGCTACCATGGCTATCGGCCATAGCATTGCCGTGACGCCTCTGCAGCTGGTGACAGCCATGTCAGCAGTGGCAAATGACGGCGTGCTGCTGAAGCCCCACATCATCAAGCAGATTACCAATGCGGACGGCTCCGTGTACAAGGAGTACGGCAGGGAGGAAGTGCACCGGGTGATTGACTCAGCCACGGACAAGACGCTGGTGGGACTTCTGGAGCAGGTGGTTGCCACCGGCGGCGGTTCCAAGGCGGCAGTGAAGGGCTACCGCATTGCCGGCAAGACCGGCACGGCCCAGAAAATCAACGAGCATACCAGCGGCTACATGGAGGGGCGGTACATTGCTTCCTTCTGTGGCTTTGCCCCGGTGGAGAACCCGGAGCTGGTGGTGCTGGTGGTAATTGATGACCCATCGGCAGGGTCATTCTATGGCGGACAGATTGCAGCGCCTGTGGCAAGGGATATTTTCTCCCAGCTTTTCAGGTTCATGCACATCAGCCCTTCCAGTGATACCTTTGCGGATATGAACAAGGATAAGGAAACGGCCGCTGCCAGGCCTGCACCTGCTGCCAGTGATGGCAAGGTCAGGATGCCTGACCTGACCGGCATGAGCATCAGGGATGTTTCTCAGAAGCTGGCGGAGCTGGGGCTGGGCATTGATGTGCAGGGCAACGGCCTGGCCAGGAGCCAGAGCATCCCGGCAGGTGCCGAAATCAAGTCCGGCCAGAGCGTGACTGTCACCTTCAGCCCATGATTGACAGGCCGCAATTGATTTGCTAAATTAGCGTACTGATATATTTTTTAAGATAAAAGGAGACTTACTCATGAAAGCAAAATTATTTGTTACAGATATGGATGGTACTCTCTTGAACAGCGAGCATAAGATTTCCCGGGGGAATAAGCACGCTATCAAGAGGGCTGTGGAGGCCGGGGTGGTATTTACCATTGCCACAGGCCGCATGTATGCCTCCACCCTGCCTTATGCCCAGGAGCTGGAGCTGGATGTGCCGATTATTACCTACAACGGCGCCCTGATCAAGACAGCCTCCGGCAAGGAGCTGTATGCTTCCTATCTGGAGGAGGACCTGGTGAAGGAGCTGCTGGACTTTGCCGGGGAGCAGGAGCTTTACATCCATCTTTATAGCGATGACAAGCTGTATTTCAAGGAAAATGACGAGCATGCCCAGTTTTATCAGAAGATGTGCGGCGTGCCGGGCAATGCCGTAGGGGAGGATATCTACAAGTACACCTATCATGTGCCGAAGATGCTGATTATGGGCAGCACCCCGGAGGAAGCTGATGCAGCAGTGGAGCTGGTGCGCCGGAAGTTCGGTGGCCGTATTGATGCCATGAAGTCATCTCCGACCTATGTGGAGCTGATTAAGCCCGGGGTAAACAAGGCAACAGCCATTGCCAAGCTGGCGGAGATTCTGGAAATCCCGTCTGAGCAGGTGCTGGCTATCGGGGATTCCAGCAATGATGTGAGCATGCTGACCTCCGTGGCTATCAGCGTTGCCATGGGCAATGCTAACGCTGAGGCGAGGGCGGCAGCCCGTTACATGGTAACGGACAATGAGCATGATGGCGTAGCGGAGGCATTGGAGCGCTTCTGCATGTGATTTTCCGGAGGTTTGTATGGAAAAAGAAAAAGGCAAGGAAAACTGCTGCGAGTTTATCATCGTTACCGGCATGTCCGGCAGCGGCAAGACCCAGGCATGCCGCTATCTTGAGGATATAGGCTATTTTGTGGTGGACAATCTGCCGCCTGTGTTTATTCCCAAGTTTGCGGAGCTGTGCCAGCAGTCCGGAGGCAGCGTCAGCAAGGTGGTGCTGGTGGTGGACACCAGGAGCCGGGAGTTTTTTGACACATTTATTCATGTGCTGGAGGATATGGACAGGGACAACCAGCAGTATGTGCTGCTCTTTATGGATGCCTCGGATGCTGCCATCATCCGCCGCTACAAGGAAACACGCCGCCGCCATCCCATGGCGCCCAGCTCCCGCATCAGCGAGGGGGTGGCAAAGGAGCGTGAGCGGCTGTCACAGGTGCGCAACAAGGCAACCTATATCGTAGATACCTCAGAACTGAAAAAGATTGACCTGAAGGAAAAGATCTTGAAGCTCTTTGCTCCAAGGGTAGGAGAAAAGATGAATATCAACGTGATTTCCTTCGGCTTCAAGTTTGGCATGCCACTGGACGCCGACCTGGTATTTGATGTTCGCTTTTTGCCAAATCCTTTCTATGTGGAGTCCATGCGCCACAAGAGCGGCTCCGTGCCGGATGTGGCTGCCTACATAGACCAGTGGCCGGTGACCAGGGAATTTAAGCAGCATCTGGACAACCTGGTGAATTTCCTCATTCCTCAGTATGAGAAGGAAGGCAAGGCACAGCTGGTGATTGCGGCAGGCTGTACCGGCGGCATGCACCGTTCTGTGTTTATTGCCAACCATCTGTACCAGCTTTTGAAGGAAAAGGGCTGCCAGGTGAAGCTGGAGCACCGGGACCTGATGAAAAATGAGGTCTGGGAGCATGTAAGGGAAGAAGTTTAAGGGAGTGTCATAAATGCACTTGTTAAAATGGCTGTATCCCGGCATGAGGTTCAAGCGCTGGCTGCTCCTGTTTGCAGGGGGCGTAATGCTTGCCAGCCTGGGAATTGCGGTGGTTTTTAACTACAAGTATATTGATAATATCGAGGAAGCTATTTTCAGGGCTGTCTACCTGTGGTCAGGCAGCTATGATTATACCTTTACAGCCCTGGTGGGCATGCTGATGGTGCTTTTGGGCTTTGGCGTGATGCTGGTGGCGGCGCGTTTCGTAATCCGCTCGGTTATTACGGTGCTGCTACCGGCAAATTCATCAGAAAAGCTGGTGGATTTGATTTATGAGAAGCGGAAGCTGGGCAAGGGGCCTGCCATTACGGTGGTGGGCGGCGGCCACGGCCTGTCCGTGCTGCTCCGGGGCATCAAGCAGGCTACCTCCAATGTTACGGCAGTGGTTACTGTGGCTGATGACGGCGGCTCCTCCGGCAGGCTCCGGGAGGAGCTGGGCATGATTCCGCCGGGGGACCTCAGGAACTGCCTGGTAGCATTGGCGGATACGGAGCCCCTGATGGAAAAGCTTTTCCAGCACCGCTTCGAGGGTGACAGCCAGCTGTCCGGCCACAGCTTCGGCAACTTGTTTATTGCGGCTATGGCGCAGGTGACAGGTGATGTGGAAACGGCATTGAAGGAGTCATCCAAGGTACTGGCAGTAAAGGGCAGGGTGCTGCCTGCCAGCAAGGAGTTTGTGCGGCTGGATGCCATTATGGAGGATGGCTCCATCGTTTGCGGCGAGTCCAAGATTCCTGAGGCTAACAAGAAAATTCATCGCGTGAAGCTGTTCCCGGAGCATGTGGAGGCGGTGCAGTCCTCTTTGGATGCCCTGCGGGATGCGGAGGCAATCGTGCTGGGACCGGGGAGCCTGTACACCAGCATCATGCCAAACCTTCTGGTGGAGGGCATCGGTGATGCCCTGTGCCGCAGCAGGGCGGTGAAGATTTATATCTGCAATGTGATGACCCAGCCGGGGGAGACCGACGGCTATACGGCTTCTATGCATGTCAAGGCGATACTTGACCATGCCGGGCGCAACGCGGTGGACTATGTGATTGTCAACTCTACGCCTGTGCCGGAGGATTTGAAGAAAAAGTATGCGGAGGCAGGGGCTTATCCTGTCATAGTGGATGAGGATGTGCTGAAGGCACTGGGGGTTGGCGTAATCAAGGCAGACCTGATTACGAACCATGATGCCATCCACCATGACCCCAAGAAGCTGGCGGAAAGCGTCATGCAGGTGGTGTATGAAACCCTGTAAGGCACAGGAATGCTGCCTGTCCCTTGGTGCAGCCGGGGAAACTGGGGCGATAAGGCGATTGTGAGGTTGGGAGTAGAAAATGCCGTCATTTGCTACCGAGGTAAAAAACGAGCTTGCCCATGGGGCGGTCAGGAGGAAATGCTGCCAGAGCGCGGAGCTGGCAGCTCTTTTGCGCATGGGGGCGTCCATGACAATAGGCACCCGGGCGAATTTGGGATTGAACTTCACCACGGAAAATGCGGCGGTGGCACGCCGGGTGCTGCAGCTGCTGAAATCCACAGGGCAGGTGCAGCCGGAGGTGACGGTGAGCCGTTCCAAGCGGCTGAAAAAGAATAACAGCTACCTTTTGCGGGTGGCACCCTCCCCCCATGTGCGTCCCCTGATGGAGTCCCTGGGCATGCTGGGCTCCGAGGCAGGGGCTGTGGGCAGGGACAAGGGGCTTCTCAGGAAGCAGTGCTGCCGCAAGGCATATCTCCGGGGGGCATTCCTGGGGGGCGGCACGGTGAACAGGCCGGAGGCCCAGTCCCATCTGGAATTTGTAGCCAACAGCTATGCCTTTGCCCATACTATTGTCCAGATTTTGAAGAATCTGGATTTTCCCGTGGGCTTTACGGACAGGAAGGGCAGCTACCAGATTTATCTCAAGGACGGGGAGGAAATCATGGATTTGCTGGCCATGCTGGGAGCGGTGAAGGCGGCAGATGAGCTGGCGGTAGCCAGGAATCTGAAGGAGGTTCGCAATCAGGTGAACCGGCTGGTGAACTGCGAGACTGCCAACCTGCAAAAGACGGTCAGCGCGGCAGTGGCACAGGCGGAGTGCATCCGGCGGCTGCAGGAGTCAGGCAGGCTGGAAAAGCTGCCTCCGAAGCTTCTGGCGGCAGCTCAGGCGCGCATGGACAACATAGATGCTTCCCTGGCGGAGCTGGGGGAGATGCTGGGCATCAGCCGGGCGGCGGTGAACAACCGGCTGAAAAGGCTGCAGGATTTTTTGTAAGGATATGCGTTCATGAGCTGGATGCGATTTTGGGAGATTATATGCAATTTTCAGCAAAAGAGGTAATAGCGTGAAAAAATATCTGAAATGGGGGCTGGGAATTCTGGCAGCGGTGCTGCTGGCTGGCTATGGCGGATTGCAGTACCTGCTGGCACAGCCGGAGCCGGAGGGCTTTCCTATTCTTGAGTACCACATGGTGCAGGCGGAGGATCCTGAGGATGCCTATGAGTACAATGTGCCGGTGGAGGATTTTCAGCAGCAGCTGGATTATCTTGAGGAGCAGGGCTATACCACTATCTCCATCCGGGATTTCTTACGGGCAAAAAAGGGCTTGCAGGAGCTGCCGGAGAAGCCTGTCATCCTGACCTTTGATGACGGCTATGAGAGCAACTA
>JAEDOE010000068.1 GCA_016302095.1 Anaerovibrio sp.
CTGTATAAACTGATGCCTTTTCCCGGCATGTACATCCTGCAGCAAATTTCCGCCTGCTGGAAAAATGATGTACTAATGTTTTTCCAGCAGATGGAAAAAGAATGTATTAAAAATATCATAAAATTCCCCTACAATAAGTACAACAGATACGGAATGGTATCTAAGGAAAAGCAAGTATCAAAAGTACAGAAAGTACAATGAGCACAGAAGCAAGTGCAGAATCACAGGGCAAAAGGAAAGGGGAATTTGTGATGAATGAGAACTGGCTGGGACTTACAGACAAGGTCGTAATCGTAACGGGGGGTGCCTCCGGCATTGGCAGGCATGTGGTAACCACGCTGGTAGCTGCCGGGGCAAAGGCAGTCATTGTAGACATGAATGTAACCACAGGTGAGATGCTGGATGGCGCTTATTGCGTGCAGTGCAACGTAACTGACAGCGCCAGCGTCAGGGCAATGGCTGATACCGTGGTGCAGAAGTACGGACGTATTGACGCATTGGTGAACAATGCTGGCATCAACATGCCGAGGCTTCTGGTGGATGTGCAGGGAGACAGGCCGGAATACGAGCTGAACGATGACAGCTTCAACAAGATGTTTTCGGTCAACGTAAAGGGGGTATTCCTCTGTGCCCAGGCATGTGCCAGGCAGATGCTGAAGCAGGGCAAGGGCGTGATTGTCAATATGTCCTCCGAGTCCGGCAAGGAAGGCTCCCAGGGGCAGTCGGCATACTCTGCCACCAAGGGTGCGGTAGACAGCTTCACCCGTTCCTGGGCCAAGGAGCTGGGCAAGTACAATGTGCGGGTGCTGGCATGTGCCCCAGGCATCATGGAAGCCACCGGCCTCAGGACGGATGCCTACAACGAGGCACTTGCCTATACCCGTGGCTGCAAGCCGGAGGATTTGTCCACGGATTATTCCAAGGTAATCCCCCTGGGCAGGGATGGCAAGCTGGACGAGGTAGGCGACCTGGTGGCTTATCTGGTATCTGACAGGGCAAGCTACATCGCCGGTACGACCATCAATATTTCAGGCGGCAAGTCCCGAGGCTGATAGCCGGGATTGACAGATAAAGAAAGGGTGCTGAAGTTGAAAAACTTGTTTAATGATAATCGCATGTCCAGAATACTGCAATATTTTAGAAAGACTCCGGTTATCACGGTAGGCACCCTGGCTGACAAGCTGGAAGTCAGCGAGCGGACCATCCGCAATGACATCAGGCAGCTAAACCAGGAGCTGGGCTCCTGCGGGCTAATTGATGGCGAAAAGGGGAAATACAGCCTGCATATCTATTCTGCCGAGGGATTTCGGGCAATATATGCCAAATTAGTCGAAACAGACACATTTCTCAATTCTACAAGAAATCGCATGGATTACGCATTCGGCAAGCTGATTCGCTCCGAGGAGCCTATTCTGACGGACGAGCTGGCTTATGAAATGAATGTGGGCCGTACTACCCTGATTGGTGATTTGAAGAAGCTGAGGGAGGAGCTGGCGCCCTACAGCCTGACGATTATTGGCAAGGCCAGCAAGGGGCTTTTGTTGCATGGCAGCGAGCCGGATATCAGGAAATACATCCTGGACAACAATTATCATCAGCTGTATCGGGAATACCCGCTGGACAGGGAGCTGATGGAGGCGATTACGGAAACCTTCAATGCCTATGCCCTGGAAAAGAGCGTGCAGGAAAGGTTTGAGGAGTTTGTCACCCTGATGCTGGACAGGTTCCTGACGGGGCATTATATCGGCAGGCTGGAGCCGGGGTATTACAAGCTGGGCTCCAGGGATGAGTTTGAGATTGTTGATACCCTGATTAACAGGATTGGGCAGATTTTGCAGGTGGAGTTTCCCATTGAGGAAAAGCTGTTTTCCTTCCTGCCTATCCTTGGCATGCGCACCCCGGCGGATATAAGCAGCATCAACCATATCAAGCTGGATGAGGGCATTCGGGCGGTGCTGGAAAAGATTGTTTTAAAAATCCGCCAGGAGATGAATATCAATCTTGCCAACAATGAATTTACCCAGGAGTTTCTGTATCATATCATGTTCATGCTGAACAGGCTGCGGTATGGCATCAGGCTGGTCAATCCCATGCTGGAGGATTTGAAGTCAAAATATCCGCTGGCATATCAGATGGCAGGCATTGCCGCCTCGATTATTGAGGCTGAGTATGGGGTGACGGTGACTGATGATGAGCGTGGCTATCTGGCAGCCTATTTCGGGGTGTTCCTGACGGAAAGCGATTTGGCTGGCAGCAGGAAATTCAGGCTTGCCCTGGTCTGTGGCACAGGCAGGGTGACATCCCGGCTGGTGGCAGTGCAGCTGAAAAAGATTTTGGACAGCTCTGCGGAAATGGAGATGTTTTCCGCGGAACGGGTAACGGCTGAGCAGCTCAATCAGTATGATGTGGTGATTACCACTGTCAGGCTGGCTTGCCAGTGCCAGCGTCCTGTGATTCAGATTAATGAGATTTTTGATGAGCAGGAGCTGCGCTACAAGCTGGAAAAGGCACGGTACTGGGATATGATAGAGCTGCCGGTGCTGGATAACAATCAGCTGGTTATGACGGGGCTTTTGAGCAAAAACAGGGCGTTTATCCTCAATGGATACGAGGAGTACGGGGAAGCCGTTGCCTATATGGTAAGGAGCCTGACAGAACGGGGGTATCTGGACGAGGGCTTTCTGGCAAGGCTGGAGGCGAGGGAGCAGCAGGGCACGATGGTGTTCGGCCACTCTGTAGCTATTCCCCACACGGTGCAGTATGCCGGTGAGCGGGTGGTCTTTGCCATGGGGGTGGCAAGGCAGCCCCTGAGGTATCAGGAGCAGGAGGTACGGGTGATTTTCCTGCTGGGGGTGCCGGAGAATATTGACGAGGATGACAGCGTGCTGATTCGCGTTTATGACGAGATTATCAGCATTGCCAAGGATGAAGCGGTGCTGGACAGGCTGTCAGAGGCTGGCAGCTTCCAGGAGCTTTTGAGTGCCCTGTACAGGCGAAAATGATTAGCGGCAATAGCTGTAATTGATGATGGATAATTTATGATGATAGGCAGATAGGAGAGGAGCTGGCAATGATGCTGGAGCTGGGACTGGCGATTTTGGGGGCTTTTATATTGCAGGCGGTGCTTAGCATGCTGCAAATGAAGCATTTTTCCAAGGAATTTATGAAGCTGAGGCGGCAGGGCAGGGTAGCCTGCGGCAGGCAGGCAGGAGGCTTCCGGGCAGGAGCCATTGTCATGTTCCTGCTGGATGATGAGGGCATCATCAGGGAGGCCCGCAAGATGGAAGGGGTTACCTTCCTGGCCCGGGTAAAGCCTATGTCGGGCTTTGAAGGCAGGTATATAGGTGACCTGACTGGTGACGAGGTGGAGACGAAGAACAAGAATCTCCGCAAGGCTGTGCTGGATGCGGCACTGACTTATCGGAAATTCGTTTCCGGCGAGCCTATTACGCCGCCGCCATCTCCTTTCCAGCTGGCTGCCATCAATGTACGCAATGCGCTGCAGCGCAGGAAGGTATGGGGCTGACGGCTTCCTTGCTTTCCGGTTTTGCCGGTACTGTCAGTATGAAGTGCCGGTATGTGATTTGAAGAAGTGAGAGAGGAAGATAGATATGGATATTCTCGTTAGTTTTGCATCGGGATTTATGAATTTGTTCAAGCTGGGCGGCGAGCAGTTTGTCAGTTGGATTACAGGGATTATTCCCACCATCGTAATGCTACTGGTGCTGATGAACGCGATTATGTCGATTGTAGGACCTGAGCGCATGGAGAAAATCGCCAGGTTCTGCACAGGCAATCCCGTGCTGAGATATGCGGTGCTGCCTTTTATCAGTGCATTTATGCTGGGCAATCCGATGGCGCTGTCCATCGGCAAGTTCATGCCTGAGTTTTACAAGCCGTGCTATTATGCTTCGGCAACCTATCACTGCCACACCAACAGCGGTATTTTCCCTCATATCAACGTGGCAGAGCTGTTCATCTATCTGGGTATTGCCAATGGTGTGGCGCAGCTGGGGCTGGACATGGCTCCGCTGGCTGTCCGCTACCTTCTGGTAGGCCTGGTGGCAAACTTTATTTCCGGCTATGCCACCGAGTTTACTACCCGCATGGTGGAAAGGCAGCAGGGCATCAGGCTGAGCCGTGAGTTCAAGACAGCGCATAATTAAGGAGGCAGGCAAAATGGCAGATTTTAAGTCTATTCGTGTAGAGCATGGTGCCGGCGGCTTTGGCGGCCCATTGGTAATAACCCCCACTGAGAAGAAGAACAAGGTGATGTACATCACCGGCGGCGGTGCAGAGCCTGAGTGCCTGCAGCGCATCGTGGCGCTGACAGGGCTGACGCCTGTCAACGGCTTCAAGACCAACTGCCCGGAGGATGAGCTGGCACTGGTGATTATTGACTGCGGCGGCACGCTGCGTTGCGGCATTTATCCCAAGAAGCGCATCCCTACTATCAACACCAATCCTGTGGGCAAGGCAGGCCCTATGGCAAAATATATCACCGAGGATATTTATGTATCAGGTGTTACTTCCAAGCAGGTGCACCCGGCAGAGGGGGAGGCGGCTGCTGTAGCAGCTTCGGCGGAACCTCAGGCAGCTGACCTGCCAAAGCCGGAGACTGGTAAATTTACTGCAACCAAAAAGGTTTCCCAGACGCTGGCAGAGCAGGAAAATAAGAGCATTGTCACCATTGTGGGCCTGGCTGCAGGCAAGGTGGTCAGCACCTTCTATCAGGCGGCTCGTGATGCCATCCAGACCTGCATTACCACGCTGCTGCCTTTCATGGCATTTGTTTCCATGCTGATTGGCATTATCAATGGTTCCGGCTTTGGCGATGCCTTTGCTTCTGTCCTGACGCCGCTGGCAGGCAATATTTTCGGCCTGGTCATCCTGGGCATTATCTGCTCTATTCCGGGACTGTCCGCCCTGCTTGGCCCTGGTGCGGTAATCGCCCAGATAGTCGGCACCCTGGTGGGGGCAGAAATAGGCAAGGGCAATATCGATCCTCAGATGGCACTGCCAGCCCTGTTTGCTATCAATACCCAGGGTGCCTGCGACTTTATCCCTGTAGGCCTGGGCCTGGCTGAGGCAGAGACGGAAACAATTGAGGTAGGCGTTGTGTCGGTTATGTATTCACGCTTTGCCACCGGCTGGCTGCGGGTAATTATCGCTTACTTTGCCAGCTTCGGGCTGTATGCAGCTGCATGATATGCTGATGATGGACGGTTGGTGTTGCAGGTAACTGATTGTGGTTGATGACAGATGATTGTAACCTGTCTTTGGGGCAGATGGCATAGCCCTTGTTGTGTAAAGTTTTTAGGAGGAATTGCGATGAGCGTTATTTATGAAAATCAGGTCAAGGCATTGGGCGAATGTGTTGAAGAATTCAAGGACGAGGGCATTTTCATCATGTTTGGTGATAATGCGCCGGATGAATTAAAGGATTACTGCTATTCTGTCAGTGTGCAGCCTATTAATGGCACAATCGCACCAGGGCAGGTGCTTTCCGTGGATGACCAGTGCTATACCATCACTGCTGTGGGGGAGGAAGCCCCTGTTACCCTGGCAGGGCTGGGGCATTGCACCGTTAATTTCAGCGGTGCTACCGAGGTGGAGCTGCCCGGCACTATCTATGTGGAGCATAAGCCTATGCCGGTCATCAGGATTGGTTCCGTTATCCGCATCACTGACGGGTTGTGATATGCAATATGATAACTGGTATCTGCTTACTCAGATATTTGTTATAGATTTTACTCCCAATATTTTATACTCCTTTTAATTCCTATCGGCGTTTCATGCTCCCCTCCTAATTGACATGAAGCGCAGCACCTGAACGCTGCTTGTGCCATTATGTGCAGGCGGCGTTTTGGTGTATGTGGGATAAACTGTGGCAAAATATATATTGGTTTAAGAAAGCGAGGATGTTATGTTAAAGGGTGCAATTTTTGATATGGACGGCCTGCTGCTGGATACGGAGCGGCTTTATTGTGAAAGCTGGATAGAGGCGGCTAGGGCATTCGGGCAAGAGCCGGTGGAGGGATTTCCCCGGGCGGTATGTGGCTCTGGCGGGCAGAAGATGCTGGATATTATCGGGAAATATTATCCTGAAGTTGATGCAGAAGCCTTCAGGGATTTTTGCTTGTACAGGGTATTGGATATTTTGCAGAGGGAAATACCCGAAAAACCGGGGATGCGGGAAATATTGTATTTCTTTCATAGGCATGGCGTAAAGCTGGCGGTAGCAAGCAGTACGAAGCTGGACACCATCAAAGATAGCCTGGGGCGTCTGGGGGTGCTGCCGTTATTTGATGCTGTGGTCAGTGGTCAGCAGGTAGAAAAGGGCAAGCCTGCGCCGGATATTTTCCTTTTGGCTGCGGAAAGGATTGGCTGTGCGCCTGGGGAATGTTATGTGTTTGAGGATAGTGCTAACGGTATTCGTGCCGGGGCGGCAGCTGGCTGCTGCACTGTTATGATACCTGACCTGATTGAGCCGGATGCGGAGCTTTGCAGCCTGGCGGAT
>JAEDOE010000069.1 GCA_016302095.1 Anaerovibrio sp.
AAAGCCGCTGTTTTCCATCTCCTGCCTGTAGTCAGCCTGCATGGAAGGATTGTCCTTGAACACCGCCATGCCCACCTCCTGTGGGTCCAGCTGGCCGTCAGGCTGGAGGTTCTCTGCAATGTAGCTCTTGACGGCAGCTGCCGCCTCCACCTGATCCTGGCAGTAGGCCTCCGTCACCTTCTTGACAGCCTTGCTGATTTCCTTGATGGTCTCGTTGGGGGATGGGGACTGGGCACATTCCAGCAGGAGCTCCGGCAGGACAAATACCTTGTTGCCATCAATGGAATACCGCTTGGCCTTGATCAGCACTTCCTTCGTATCAAGGTTGATGTAGGCAAACTCCTCCATGCGCTGGCTGAGATTGGGCAGCAGGCCGCAGCTGTTCATAACCTCGGTCACCACGCTGCCGTCCTCCGCCACGTTGACCTGATGCACATAGCCATGGTTGTTGGTGCACTTAAAGAGCACCAGCTGAGGGGTATCGTCAGCCCGTATCTGGCAGACAAACAAATCTGCACACTCTATATCCTCTGCATGGCTGAGGGGCTGGTACAGGGCATTGGCTACCTGCTGAGAAAACTCCGCAAAGCTTGCCTGCCCCTCCTGATAAGCTGCCAGATGGCTGCTGAACTCGCTGCTTTCGTAAAATTTGCCCGTCTTGGCATCCTGGCTGCCGATGGTCTTTTCCACATGCTTTGCCAGAAATTCCCGCGTGCTCTGTTCCAGCTCCAGCTCCTGGGCTGACAGAACCGGCGCTCCCCCGGCAAAATCCAATATATGCAAAATAGCCTTTTCGATGATTACCAGCATAAAATTCCTCCAGCCATTAATTTTTCCATATCAAATATCTGATATCCGATGTTATTCTTCCGGCATGTCCCTGCTCATCCCTGCGGATATGGCGTCAGTGCCGTAATGACAGCCGCTATGGTCATAGGCAGGACACTGAGCAGCATTGCCGCTTCCAGCCCGATGTAGTCACCCAGGGCCGCGGTAATCGCCGCCCCTACGCTGCCCAGGCCGAAGCACAGTCCCATCATCATGCCGGAGGCCACGCCGATGTATTTGGGCATCAGCCGCCCGGTCCAGACAATGGAGCTGGGCTGCGTCCCGTGGGAGCAGGCGCCCCCCAGGAACAGTGCCAGCATGGTCCAGATACCTGCATCCGGGTATTCAAAGAAAAACACTATCGGCAGTGCCGACACCGCCAGATAGGTGACAATCAGCCGCTTGTGGCCGAACCTGTCCCCCAGCTCGCCGCCGCTGATGCCTCCGGCAGCTGAGCCCAGCAGGAACACCGCCAGAAGGCTGCCGGCCATCATGCTGGAATAGCCGTGGGACAGGAGCACCAGCGGCAAAAAGGTGGACACTGCCACATGGGTCCAGCAGCGCAGTGCCTGTGCCGCATTCAGCATCACCACGGCCTTGTTGCTGACAATCTCCCGGAAGCTGATATTCTGCCCCCTGTCCTCCCCCTTCTCCCCGGCAAGCCGGGATTTCTTAGCGTTGGCGGAGGGCAGACGGCAGATGCCGCTGAAATAGTACGCCGCCCCCAGCAAAATGCCGGGGATTGCCAAGAGGGGCAAAAGCTCCAGGGAAAAATACTCCAGAAAAGCCGTCACCACCACCGGCACAATGGCAAAGCCCACATTGCCGCTGACAATGTAAAAGGACATGTACCGCCCCAGGTATTTTGCCGTGCCCACCTTGTCCAGAAGGGCAATGCCCAACGGGTGAATAATCGCCACCATCAGCCCCATCAGGGCACATAACAGGAACAATACCGGCTGATTGGGGGCATAACCTGCCAGGCAGATAAAGAGGCCGCACAGGGGCACCGCCCACACCAGACAGCTGCCGCAGTCGTGCCTGTCCACCACATAGCCCACAAAGGGCTGAATGGTACTGGCCATAAAAGCCAGCACCATGACCAGCACGCCGCACATGGTCAGGGACATATCCAGCTTCACCATAATCAGCGGCAGCAGCACCGGCAGAAAGTTATTGTAAAAATCTGCGGCAAAATGCCCCATGCTGAGATAAAAAATCCCCGCTTTCGTGCCGCATTTCAACATATTCGCACCATTTCCTTTCAAATAATTTGTCCCTTATAAATTATCCCTTGTCGGACTCCTTGTTGTATACATCCTTCAGCAGGGTTTCCTTCCGCAGGGACAGGCACTGGCACTGCTTGTCCTCTGCCGATACATTGCGGATGGTCTCCAGCAGGATTTCCCCGATCATGGCGGCATCATCATAGAATATGTTGGACATGTCCTCATGGGACCAGACCTTGATGCCCTCACCGTAGTTGACGGTGAAGTACAGGCCTGCATAGCAGGCACCGATTTCCCGTGCCAGGTACACCTCCGGGCACATGCTCTGCCCCACAATATCCGCATGGCCATTGAGCATAGCTATTTCTGCCGGGCTTTCAAAGTGCCTGCCATCCGTTACGGCATAGGTGCCCCGGGTAAAAATCCTGCCCGTAAACCGCTTCCGGGTGGCATCTATCAGTGCCTGCCTCAGCTCCGGGCACAGGGCATCACGCATCACCAGAAGATACCTGCCATCCAGCATGACATCCTTTCTCATGGACATATCCAGATAATCGTCAGGTATCATGAAATCCCGGATATCCAGCAGCTTATTTACCGTGCCCACGCCGCCCTCGGAGAGAATCCGCTTTACCCCGGCGGCACGGAACACCCAGAATACCTGCCGGGAGGCATCCGCCCGGGTGACGCCGCTGCGCCAGCCGTGCATCTTCACAGTCAGTACCCTTTTACTGCCCACGGAAAAAAGCCGGAAGGCAGGGCTCTCCCCATAAGGGGTGGCAAAATGCAGCCCATCTTCCTCCACCTTTACATCCTCCGCCCGGACATTCATGGGAAAATCACTGGACAAAGTGCCCGAACCGCCCACTATGCCATATTCCGCCTGGGGAATATTATCACTCTTTATAATGCTCATTGATTAAAATCTCCTGATAATCCTATACTCCGTGTCACGCTGGGCAGGCTTCTTTCCTGCTCCGCGGATTAAATCAGCCATCTTTTTGATGGACATATCATAAGCCGTGCCAGCTGCCCTGACTACGTTTTCCTCCAGCATGATGCTGCCCAGGTCATCTGCCCCGAAGCCCAAAGTCAGCTGGCCGATGCGTTCCCCCTGAGTAACCCAGGAGCCCTGGATGTGGGCTACGTTGTCCATATAAAGCCGCGTCATGGCAAGGGTGCGCATGTAGTCCCAGCCGGAGGTCTTCTCGCCCCCCAGCTCCGTGTTGCCCGGCTGGAAAGTCCAGGTAATAAAGGCACGAAAGCCCCCTGTCCTGTCCTGCAGGCGGCGGATTTTCTCCATGTGCTCCACCCGCTGCGCCATGGTCTCACCCAGCCCGATAACCATGGTTGCCGTGCTCTCCATGCCGATGGAATGGGCGCACTCCATTACATGGAGCCAGTCCTCGGTCATGATTTTCTTGGGGCTGACCTTCTGGCGGATTTCATCCACCAGGATTTCCGCACCGCCCCCCGGCAGGCTGTCCAGCCCGGCTGCCTGCAATCTTTTCAAGCAGTCCAATATGGATATGCCTGCCTGACGGGCAAAATGCTGGATTTCCGTTGCCGTAAAGGAATGGATGGCAATATCGTACCTGCTCTTGATGAGGCTCAGCATCTTTTCATAATATTCCAGCCCCAGATCAGGGTACAGCCCCCCCTGGATCATCACCTGGGTGCCCCCAGCCTCCACGGTCTCCCGTACCTTTTCCAGTATCTCATCGTAGGTCAGAAGGTAGGCCTCCCTGCTTTCCTTCCGGCGGAAAAAGGCGCAGAAACGGCACTCATTGACACACACATTGGTATAATTGATATTCCTGTCCACAATAAATGTCACGGTATCGTCAAACCGCTTCCTGCGCTCTGCATCAGCCCTGCGGCCCAGCTCCACCGGATCTCCGTGCAGCAAAAGCTCCTCTGCCTCACGCTCATTCAGCCTGCTACTCATCACTGCGCCTCTCCTTCCCTGCCGCCAGCCTTTGCATCATCTGACCGTGCATCATCTAAATTTGCTTTCTCTGCCGGTAAATTTGCATCCTCTACCGGGTGATAGAAGGTATCACGCTCCACCGGCACAAAGCCAGCCTCCATAATCAGCTGCCGCAGCTTGCTCCTGGTAATGCCTGTATTGGTCTTTGCCCCTGCTGCGTGGATAATCTTTTCCTCGCCAATAGTGCCATCCAAATCGTCCGCCCCGAAGCCCAATGCCAGCTGGGCAATCGGCATGGTCAGCATAATCCAGAAGGCCTTGATATGGTCGATATTGTCAAGAATCAGCCGGGACAGTGCCATCATCTTCATGTCCTCCCAGGAGCCAACCCGCTGCAAATGAGCCAGCTGGGTATTGGCAGGGTGGAATGGGAATGACACGAAAGCCTGAAAGCCCCCTGTCTCGTCCTGAATATCCCGGAGGGTAATCAGGTGCTGCAGCCGTTCCTCAATGGTCTCAATATGGCCGTACATCATGGTGCAGTTGGTGCGGATGCCAAGGCTGTGGGCTGTCCTGATGGTCTCTATCCACTCTGCCGTGGTGGCCTTTTTCGGGCAGATTTCCCGGCGCACCCTGTCACTGAGGATTTCCGCGCCGCCCCCCGGCAGGGAGGACAGGCCTGCCGCCTGCAAAATCTCCAGCACCTCCCGGATGGATTTGCCGGTCATCTGGCTGAAATGCACGATTTCCACCGGGGTAAATGCCTTGATGTCCGCCTCCGGCAGTGCCGCCCTGACCTGCCTCACCACGTTCAGGTAATAGTCAAAGTCCTTGGTGGGATGCAGGGCACTGACAATGTGGATTTCCCCCAGGTTGCGCACCCCTTTGGCTTCCTCCAATATCCTGGCTATATCCTCTGTCTCCAGCACAAAGCCCCGCTTGTCCCCTTCCTCACACTGAAAGGCACACAGGGGGCAACCCGATGTGCAGATATTGGTCAGGTTGATATGCCTGTTTACATTATAAAAAACGCTCTTGCCGCTTTTGCGCTCCTTCATCTTCCGCGCACATGCTGCCAAAAACAGCAAATCGTTATCCTCATAGAGAGCCAGCGCATCTTCCAGGGAAAGCCTCTCACCCCGCTCTGCCCTGCCCCTGGCTGCCTCAATAGTCTTCTTGTCCATAAAACCTCTTACCTCAAAACCTTTTAACTAGAAACCTTTTATCTGATAATAATACTGCCCCTGTCCAGCCCACTGCCCCAAAGCTGTCACTGCTGTGCGGCCTGGGCTACCTGTGCCTGCTGGTCCTTTTCCGTGAAAATCCTGATGATATTGAAATTGCAGTCACAGGAGGCAGGAATCCTGCCAGCCTCCCTGATAATCCTGATAATCCTGTCCTCGCTGAGAGCCGTAGGGCTGGTAGCTCCTGCATCGTGGAGAATGGTCTCCTTGTGGATGGTGCCGTCAATATCGTTGGCACCGAAGCCCAGTGCCACCTGCGCCACCGGCACGGTCAGCATTACCCAGTAGGCCTTGATATTCCTGATGTTGTCCAGCATCAGCCTGGAAATGGCTATCATCCTCAGATCATCCCACATGGAGGTCTGCTCCACTGTCTCCCCCAGCTCCGTGTTCTTCGGCAAAAACGGGAAGCAGATAAAGGTCTGGATGCCGCCGGTCTCATCCTGCAAATCCCGCAGCTTCAGGAGATGGTCAATCCTTTCCTCCATAGTCTCAATATGGCCGTAGAGCATGCTGGCATTGGTCTTGATGCCCAGCCTGTGGGCAGTCCGGGACACCTCAATCCACTCATCAGCAGTTGCCTTGTTGGGGCAGAGCCTTTCGCGCACCCTGTCACTGAGGATTTCCGCACCGCCACCGGCTATGGCCTGCAAACCGGCTGCCTTCAGCTTCAGCAGCACTTCCTCTACGGTCAGGCCGGAAATCTTGGCAAAATGGGTGATTTCCACCCCGGTAAAGCCCTTCAAATACAGGTTCGGAAAGGTATCATGCAGTGCCTGCAAGCGTTCCAGATAATCCTCAAAGGTCCAGTCCGTGTGCAGTCCGCTGACCACATGCAGCCCGGCAAGATTCGGGTCCTGCATGGCCTCCTGCACCTTTGCCACCGCTTCCTCCACGCTCATGGCGTAGGCTCCCGGTGCGTCCTTGTCCTTGCCAAAGGCGCAGAATTTGCACTTTGATGTGCAGATATTGGTCAGATTTACATGGCAGTTCACATTGTAGTAGACAATATCGCCGCATTTTTTCTTGCGTACATAGTCCGCCATGCTGCCCAGCCAGGCAATATCCCGGCATGCCAAAAGCCGCAGCCCGTCCTCGCGGGTAAGCCGTTCCCCCGCAAAAATCTTCGCTTCAATATCCTTGTAATCTTCTGAACTATACAAAATAAAACCCTCCATACATGCCATATTCCGTTCTATTGCATACAAAGTACATTATAACACTCGAAGCTATAACAGGCAATTTCACATGTACAAAAAAATTTCAGTTT
>JAEDOE010000070.1 GCA_016302095.1 Anaerovibrio sp.
GTCAATCCCTTTCAGCCCTCAGGCATCTTGGCTGAGGGTATTTTTTTGCTCAAAAATCGGCATGCCGCAGCCACACAGCTACAGCATGCCGATTTTTATTTCTCCAATGGCTTTAAGTTACGAAAGCTCTTTAATGCCTGTCCCTGCGCCCCAGCTTCTTGCGGCACTCAGGGCATCTGCCGAAAAAGTACAGCTGCCGCCCGGTGAGCTCGTAGCCGCTCTTGGCAGAAACAGTGTCCAGCAGAAATTCATCACCTATATCAAATACATCGTCCACCCTGTTGCATGACACACATCTGATATGTGGATGGCTCACCGTCTCAGCATCATAGCGGTAGCTGTCCTCCCCCACGTTCAGCACCTGCACCAGCCCCAGCTCGGAAAAAATATCCATAGCCTTGTAGACAGTTGCCAGGCTCATGGTCGGATAGTCCGGCTGCAGCATGCTGTAAAGCATCTCAGCGTTGGGATGATTATACGCCTTGGACAAGGCCTCGTACACTGCCAGACGCTGGGGTGTCACTTTGAAGCCATTTTCCCGAAGTATACGGGTTACGCTCTGCATTTCTAACATAATAACTCCTCCACACCACACCTGCGGATAACAACATTGATAATTATTATCCATTTAGAAAAATTACTATATAAAATAATTTTACATTATGCTGGCAATTATGTCAATCTGCTTTGAATTATGTTATAATGACAAAAATCATAATTTTAGGAGAATGAACATGCTGACAGAAAATATCAATGCCGCTATTGCCAAGGAACTGAAGGTGCGCAGGGCACAGGTTGATGCCGCCGTACAGCTTCTGGATGATGGCAATACCGTGCCTTTTATCGCCCGGTACAGAAAGGAAGCCACCGGCGAGCTGGAAGACGAGCAGCTGCGCACCATTGAGGAACGGCTTGCCTACCTGCGAAACTTCGTCAAGAGGCAGGAGGAAATCATTGCCAAAATCCACGAGCAGGGCAAGCTGACCGATGAGCTGAAGGCTGCCATCGAAAAAACCTCCAAGCTGCAGGAGCTGGAAGACATTTACCTTCCATACAAGCAGAAAAAGCGCACCCGGGCCCAGAAGGCGAAGGAAAAGGGCCTGGAGCCCCTGGCCAGCCGCATCCTCCTGCAGCAGGACACCAAGGGTGTGCCTGAGGCTATAGCCTCAGAATTTGTCAATCCTGAGCTGGAGGTAAATTCTGCCGGGGATGCCCTGGCAGGAGCCATGGATATCATTGCCGAGATGATATCGGAAAATCCACAGCTGCGCCAGAAGCTGCGGGAAACCATGCAAAGTTCTTCCCTGCTGTCTGCCAGCCTGCCGGAGGACAAGGAAAACACCGAGGAGGGCAGGGTATTTCTCATGTACAAGGAATACCAGGAGCCTGTCCGCACCCTGCCCCCTCACCGCATTCTCGCCATCAACCGTGGAGAGCGGCTGGACTGCCTGAAGGTAAAAATCGAAACAGACGAGGAAAAAATCCTGCGGCTGATTGAAAAGGAATACCTGCGTGGCAATTCCATTTTCAAGGACCTCATCAAAGAAACCTGTGCCGACAGCTGGAAACGGCTGATAGAGCCATCCCTGGAGCGTGAGCTGCGCTCCGGGCTGACGGAGGCTGCGGAAAAGCAGGCCATCAGCATCTTCGGCACCAACCTGAAGCAGCTCCTGCTGCAGGCGCCACTGGCAGGGTATACCGTCATGGGGCTGGACCCGGGCTATCGCACCGGCTGCAAAATGGCAGTCATAGACGCCACAGGCCAGGTAATAGACCACGGCGTGCTCTATATCACCCACGGGGAAAAGGGAGCGGCAGAGGCTGCGAAAAAGGCCCTGGCCCTCATCAAAAAGCACAATGTTACCCTGATTTCCATCGGCAACGGCACCGCCTCCCTGGAAACCGAGGAGTTTGCGGCAAAGCTCATCAAGGACAACGGCCTCAATGTGAACTACATCATTACCAATGAGGCAGGCGCCTCTGTTTATTCGGCTTCCGCCCTTGCCAAGGAAGAACTGCCGGAGTATGATGTAACTATCCGCGGTGCGGTCTCCATTGCACGCCGGGTGCAGGACCCTCTGGCGGAGCTGGTCAAGATTGACCCGAAGGCCATCGGCGTAGGGCAGTACCAGCATGATGTAAACCAGAAGCAGCTGGCAGATACCCTGGACCAGACCATTGAGACCGCTGTCAACCATGTGGGAGTGGAGCTGAACACCGCCTCCCAGGCACTCCTGAAGCATGTGGCAGGCATCAATGCCGCCGTGGCAAAAAATATCGTTGCCTACCGCAATGCCAACGGTGCCTTCAAGAGCCGCAAGGAGCTTCTGAAGGTGGCACGGCTTGGCAATGCCGCCTTTACCCAGTGCGCCGGCTTCCTGCGCATCAATGGCGCCCTGTCGCCTTTGGATAACACCCCGGTACATCCTGAGTCCTATCCCCTGGCAGAAAAAATCCTGGCACGTTTTGATATGCAACCAAAAGATTTGAATGACAAGGCAAAGCTCTCCCTGCTGCAAGCCAAGCTGAAGCTGGTGCAGCCTGACCGTCTGGCCGCCCAGCTCTCTGCCGGTGTGCCGACTGTAAGGGATATTCTTGAGGCCCTTGCCAAGCCGGGCAGGGATCCTAGGGAGGATTTGCCTGCACCGCTGACCCGGAAGGCTATCGTAAAGCTTTCCGACATCCAGCCGGGCACTATCATGAGGGGCACTGTCCGCAACATCACTGATTTCGGCGTGTTTGTGGATATCGGCCTCAAGCAGGCAGGCCTTATCCATATTTCCGAGCTGAGCCACAGGCATGTAAAGCATCCCCTGGACGTGGTCTCCGTTGGGGACATCCTTACGGTCATGGTCATCAGCGTGGACGAGGCAAGGGGCCGTATCGGGCTGAGCCTGAAACAGGTTCCGGCACAGCCAGCCGTATAAAAACGCAAAACCGCTGCACCAAGCAAGATTGGCAGGGCTGCTGAAAATAGATAGCACTGCCGTGAAATGCGGCACAGGACATTGCATTGAAAGGGGTAGATTATATTGTCAAAAAAGAGCAAGCTGCGCAAGGCATCCAAAGGGTACATAAAGGTAACGGATTCCAATAACAAGACATTTACCATTTCCCAGGAAGAAATCATGGCGAAAATGCGCGAAATGGGCTACGAAAGGCTCATCAAGGAAGTGGTCTGCAAGACCATCAAGCCTGTCAAGCAGAAGGATGCCGATGAGTACGCCCAGATCATAGACAGATGGATGCCGCCGGAGCACGGCATCGGTGTTCTCCGGGAACTTGCCAAGCGTTATGTAGCAGTAGTGGGCATGCCCCTGAAAACCATGCGGACGCCTTTTACCGCCATTTTCTGTGCCGACCATGGCGTGGCGGAGGAAAATGTCAGTGCCTATCCGCCGGAAACCACCCTGCACATGGCAACCAACTACGTTATTTCCAAGGGTGGGGCTGCCAATGCCTTTGCCAATTTTACCCAGGCATCCCTGGGTGTGTTCGATGTAGGCATCAATGGGGATACCAGCCAGTTGCCTATTGACAGCACCATGAAGCTGGGCTACGGCACCCAGAATGCCGCCAAGGGCCCGGCTATGACCAGAGAGCAGGCGGCAGCCTCCGTCATGGCAGGCATCGCTGTGGCCAGCCAGGCAGCAAAGCATGATTTCACCGTCCTGCTACCTGGGGAAATGGGTATTTCCAACACCACTGCCAGCGCCGCCATCACTGCCGTTATGTGCGGCATCAGCCCTGAGGTGGCTACCGGCAGGGGCACCAATATTTCCGACCAGCGGCTGCAGACGAAAATCGCCACGGTCAAAAAGATGCTGGAAGTGAATCAGCCTGATGCTTCTGATCCTTTTGACGTGCTTGCCAAGGTAGGCGGCTTCGAGCTGGGTGCCATTGCCGGACTGATTATCGGCGGTGCCAACAGCGGCATGCTGACCATCCTGGACGGCTTCAACACCGGTGCAGCCGCCCTGATTGCTGCCGCCATCTGCCCGGCTGTCAAGGACTACATGGTGGCCTCCCACATCGGCGGCGAGCCTGGACACAAATATGTGCTGGACAAGCTGGGGCTGACACCTATTATGAAGCTTGATTTGAAGCTGGGCGAGGCCATAGGCTCCTCCCTGGTGGCAGACCTGCTGGTCAAGACCATGATTTCCACCGCCAACCTGACAAAGTCTGACGAGATAAAGATGACCTTCATGGACAAGATGAACTGGCACAGCATCCCGGATGACTCCGTAACCCTGACGGACAAGACATTTGATTACTATACCAAGACCATGCCGGAGCTGGACAAAGAAGCCATGGATGCCTGCCAGTCCAGGCTGGACAACCTGGCAAAGCCAATCTACAGCCTGGGTGCCCTGGAAAAAATCGCTGCCCAGCTGAGCGGCATCATGGGTGAGGAACTGCCGGATACTGATACAGCAAGGGCATTGCTGCTGTTCGGCCTGGACAAGCTCAGTCATCAGGAGGTCAAGGCCGGGGCGGAAAAACGCCTGCCGGAATCCATCAAAAAGTGGATTGAGGCTGGCGGCGAGCTGACACCGCACATGCTTTATAACTGCCCTGACTACATGGCAAACCCGGCTGACTGGGAAGGATACGATGATAAAAATCAGGCTTATACCTTTGAGCAGGCATCCCTGATTCAGGGCTTTGCCCAGGCAACGGGAGTAACCCTTCAGGCCTCCCATCTGTTCCTGGGACACACCCAGATGGACGCCTTTGAGTACGGGCGGCTACAGGGCGAAAAGCTTGCCCTGAAGAACGGCATCCTGGGTGTAGGCATGATTGATGGCAGGCCTGAGAATATTGAGGCTATTGCCCATGCCCTTTTGAATGAGGATGGCAGCCTGCGCTATGAGGCCACAAGCTTTTTGGCACATCTGACGGAAAACCAGCAGCTGCTGGTTTCTGCCACCATGGGTGCCATGCTGGCAGCAGCCCACAATCACACCCTGGTAGTGCTGGACAACGAGGCTACTGTGGCTGTGGCACGCTATGTGGTTACCATGCTGCCTGAGCTGGAGCAGTTCCTGCTGCCGGTGCAGCCTTCCCTGTACCAGATGGGCATCAAGGCATCCGGCGTGACTGCCATTGCCGGTATCAGCCTGGTGCTGGCTTCCCTCCACATGCTGAACGACATGAAGACCTTCAGCGAGGCCCAGGTGGCTGTGGCAAATGACGGCCCGGGCAAGGGAAAGCAGGTAAATTAAGCCCTGCTAAATTTTTTAGAAATCTATAGTTGTAAAAAAAGTGCAGGAGCCCGCCAGACGGCGGCTCCTGCACTTTTTTGCATCGCATTAATACATCCACACATCAATACATCCACGAATTCATACATTCATACATTAATGCGTCATTCTGCTATATTCTGCTATATTTTGCTATATTCTGCTGTAGTTTTTTACTGCCATGATGCCCTTTGGCTGCGGTACAGCTGCATAGATGCTCCTGATATCCCGATAAAGCTGCTCCTTGCGCTCCGCCGGGGTTTCAGGTCTGCGCCATTCCTCGTACATGGCGTGGGTTGCCCTGTTGGCAGCCAGAGTCTGACGGGAATGAATCTGCATTTCAAAATGCACTCCCTGGGCATTGGCAATATCAAGATGGATTGCCTTGTAGCGCCCATTGGGATTGAGATACTTGTTGTCTACCTTTTCCAATACATACCCCTTTGCCTTAAGCAGAGCAATGGTTTTACTGGTCATGGCTGCCATCCGGTCATGAGGCACAATCTGGGTATAGCGTATCAGATCGCCTGTCTCCTGCACATACTCCACATCGCTTTTCGGCAGTTTTCCCTGCCTGATGGCGGTATCGGTCTTGCGCTCTATCTTGCTCTTGATACTGCTGGCAGTCTTTACTGAGTATTCCAGCCCCTCCATGGAAGTTCCCAGTTCATCTGCTATCTCCAGCATATCCATAGTAATGGCAGGCTCGCTGGCCCTGGCAATGTCATATGCTATCTGAGCCTGAGGCCCACAACCCGTCAGCAGATAGTCACGATCTGACATGCTGCCGGAAATTACCACCTGCCCGGCACTATTCCTATATGGAATGCCGCCAAGGCGCATCTTGTCCATAGTGGAGAGTACGGCACTTTCCCCTCGTGCCATTGCGTCAGCAGCCGCTGCAGCCATGCAATTGTCAAGGCTGCAATTCAGAGTTGACCAGGTAACAGCCGCCGCTATCAATAGCATGCGCCCCTTGCTCAGCTTGTTCAGCCGTGTTACCCTGGCAATCTTGTGTAAGTCCATCTATATCCCCCCTTACTTATAATATTATAGCAAGAACAGGTGAAAAGATTCTGTAAATTTAGTCGCAGCACCTTATGGACTTGCATGTATTCATGTATTCCAATGGGGGAGAGATAATATTTCAATAAGTGAGAAAGCATTTCTCCAATGGGGGGAGAGGCGATGCCAATGCAGGCACGCTCGCGCTATAGGGATAACAAAATCCTACCTCCATGATTATTTTCG
>JAEDOE010000071.1 GCA_016302095.1 Anaerovibrio sp.
TGTTTTAACCGTATTTTCCATTCGATATAATCCTCGCTAATCATTTATATTATTTTCCCAAAACCGCATATTTACTGCTCATATAGCAAAATATCCAAACAAAATCCACCATTTTATTTCACGCTGCTCAAAGCCGTATTTTTCCGTATTTTCACAGCAAAATTCTACCTTTGCTGACAAATTGCTGACAAATTATATTCACGGTAGACAAATGGTAGACAAAACTGGTGAAATTCTAGACAAGCACAAGAAAACAAGTTCTATTAAATTATACCACACTGCACACTTTACAGCAAGCAAAATACTGGAAATTTCCGTCTTTCATTGTGCTTGATTTTTACTTCGCGCATATATTGATAAAGTTTGGCATTTCGTGGACTCTGCTCATAAAAGCAGGTTGCCTTGCATAATTGTTAGCAGCATCAGATTTCGTCAGTTCCCAGCCCCCCTGTTTCAGGCTTGCTCGTAAAGTCAGATTAGTTGCTATAGCATCATACAATGACAAATATTGTATGATGCTTTTGTATCTGTTCGGACACAAAGAGGGACAGGTGCGGCATGTACCCAAAGAAAACCTTTGTTGTACCTCGGTGCTTAACGATACGCGAGCCGAAGGCGAAGCGTGAGTTTAGCATCCGCTAGGTACAACTAGGAGCGAGAGCGTGTTTTCTATGGGTACTGCCGCTACCTGTCCCTTTAAAATATCTGAACAGAGTCCGCAGAGTAACTAAATTCTTAATTATGTGCTCAAAGCAACAATCCAGCACTACGATAAACTGAAACTCCTCATTACATATTTGGCAATAACAGCCTGGCTGAACGCCAAAGCCCCCAGCATCCCAAAGGATACATACAGATTTGTACTATCAGCCACAAAGCCAATCAGCGCAGGCCCCATGAGGATGCCCAGATAACCCATTGTGCTGACAGCAGACACAGCCTGATTGATAGGCATCGCCTTCTGCTTGCCCATCAGCGAAAAAAATACCGGCACTATATTGGCACTGCCGATACCAATGATAAAGAACCCCGCATACAAAAGCCAGGCAACAGGTGCCAGAATCAACAGTACAAAACCTGCACAAGCCAGCAAAGCACCACCGATGGTAACTACAGCACCCCCCAGCCGGTTGACAGCACGATCCCCTGCCAGCCGCATAATCAGCATAGCCGCTGAAAATACTGTAAAGCCTACGCCTGCCATGCTCATATCAAAATGCTTCACACTGGTCAGGAACACGCCGCTCCAGTCCATGACCGCGCCCTCCACCAAAAAGGACACAAATGCCACCATGCCGATAAAAACAACGATTCCTCTAGGTACTGCCAGCAGGGAGCCTTCCCGCTTTTCACCGCCCTCAGCCATCAGATGAGGCCTGAATACCGCCAGCAGCACCAGGATAATCCCCCAGGCAATCAACGCTGCCTGAAAATGGTTAAGCCCTGCATTCAGCCAGACACTAAAAATACCTGACCCTGCAAAGCCCCCTATGCTCCAAAAAGCATGCATGCCGGACATAAGCCGCACGCCGGACTTCTTCTCCACCATTACGGCAAGCACATTAACCACCACATCAATGGAGCCCATCAGGGCACCCAGCAGCAAAATCAGCGGCACCAGCATATACAGGGACTGCACCAGGCTGAGCAGCACCAGCACCATGCCATAAAAGACGCCTGCCGTCACCAGAACCTTGCGGCAGCCCCATTTCCCGGCAGCTCCACCGGAGAAGGGCATCGTCATCAAGGAGCCGATGCCCACGCACAAAAGCAGCATGCCCAGCACATCCTCCGTCAGTGCCAGCCGTTCCTTCAACATAGGCACCATGGGAGCCCAGCTGGCACAGCCAAAGCCCCCCACGAAGAACAATGCCTTGGCAGCCCACTGCTGCCATCTCAGCTCCTTCTCCCCAGCCTCAGTCTTTTTCTTCACCATCATTATCCTGCTTCTTATCCTCCACTGTACAAATAATCTTGTCTATCCGATAGCGGTCAAGCCGGGCAATCTCAAACGCAAAATTCTCCCAGCGCACCGTCTCGCCCTTTTTCGGAATATAGCCAAACAATGCCGTCACAAAGCCGCCCATAGTCTGGTAGTGGTCCTGGTCCTCATCCGGCAGCTCATCAATATCAAACTTTTCCTTGAAATCATCAATGGAGCACAGCCCCTCAATATTCCAGCTATTATCATCCCTTGCCGTAATCTGCACCGGCTCTGGCTCATTGATATTATTGGTATCGCCAATCAGCTCCAGCAAAATATCCTGCAGGGTAATAAAGCCAATGACACCGCCGTACTCGTCCAGCACCGCCGCCTCGTGAATGCCGGTCTCCTGGAACTGCTCCAGCACCCGGAAGCTTTCCATAGAGCGAGGGATGAACATCGGCTTCCTGATAAACTGGCTCAGGTCCAAGGGCTTATTATCCAATGCCGCATTAAAAATATCCTTGATGTAGATGACGCCGCAGAAATCATCCAGGCTTTCCTTGCCCACCGGGATAATCGCCTCCGAGGTGGCACGGATAATGGCCAGATTCTGCTCCAGGGTATCCTCCAAATCAATCCACATCATCTGGGTTCTCGGTGTCATCAAGGAATATGCCGTCTGGTCGCTCATGTGGAACACCCTGTCCACCAGGCTCTGCTCCTTTTTCTCAAAGGTACCATCCTCAGTTGCCTGCTCGATTAAATCCTTTACCTCATCCTCAGTAACCGTATCGTCAATCTTCAGATTCAGCCCCAGCAGGGCAAGCAGCAAGCGCACGGAATTTGCCAGCAGGGAAACAATAGGCTTCGTCACGAAAATCAGCTTGCTCAGTGTCTTTTCACAATGAATCAGGGTTGCCTCCGGCTTCTGCATAGCAATCCGCGTCGGCAGGAATTCGCTGAGCATCAGCGTCAGATATGTCACAATCAGAATGCTCATGCCCAGCGCCAGCTCATCAGCATAAGGCATCAGGTAAATATACTGCTTCACCATGGGCGCCAGGATCACGCTGGTGCTGACACCGATCAGAATGCTCACAAAGGTAATCCCCAGCTGAATAACAGCATTGGCGCGCTCCGGGTGCTCCAAAAGCTTCAACGCCTTCTTTGCCCCGCCAGCCAGTTCCTGGTCATCATCATCCAGCAGCCTTTCCAGCCTGCTCTTGTGGCTCTCATTCAGGGAAGTCTCCGCCAGCGCAAAAAACACATTAATAAAAATCAGCACAAAAATCACGCACAGCCAAATAGACGGATAAGGGGTATCCAAAAAATCCACATCCTTTTCAACAAAAAGCAAAATAACTTAATGCTCTAATTATAGCCGTTTCTGCTATTTAATGCAAATTCAGGGAACAGCAATGCAAAAATAAAACCGCCATCCCCTCAGGGACAGCGGTTCAAATCTTAATTTTCTGCAGTTAATCAGCAAACACCCTGAGCCAGCATAGCGTCAGCAACCTTCAGGAAGCCAGCAATGTTGCAGCCTACCAGCAGGTCACCCTCATGGCCGTACTCCTTGGCACAGCGCTTGGAGTTCTCATAGATATCAGCCATGATGTTCTTCAGCTTGTTGTCAACCTCCTCGAAGGTCCAGCTGTAGCGCATGGAGTTCTGAGCCATCTCAAGGGCGGAAACAGCCACGCCGCCAGCGTTAGCAGCCTTGGCAGGAGCAAACAGTACATTGTTGTTCTGCAGATACTCAATAGCATCCAGGGTAGAAGGCATGTTGGCACCCTCGCCTACAGCCTTTACGCCGTTAGCAACCAGAGCCTTGGCAGACTCCAGATCCAGCTCCTGCTGGGTAGCGCATGGCAGGGCGATATCGCAAGGAATAGTCCAGATGCCCTTGCAGCCCTCATGGTACTCGGCAGATGGCTTCGCATCAACATACTCCTTGATGCGGCCGCGGCGCACTTCCTTGATCTCCTTCACGAGAGCCAGGTCGATGCCGTCCTTGTCATATACATAGCCGTTGGAATCGGAGCATGCCACAACCTTGGCACCGAATTCCTGAGCCTTCTCAATAGCATAAGTAGCAACGTTGCCGGAGCCGGAGATAACAACGGTCTTATCCTTGTAGTCAAGACCTGCATCAGCCAGCATCAGCTTGGTGAAATACAGGAGGCCATAGCCGGTAGCCTCGGTACGGGCCAGGCTGCCGCCGTAGTTCAGGCCCTTGCCGGTCAGCACGCCTGCATCATAAGCATTGCGGATGCGCTTGTACTGTCCATAAAGGTAGCCAATCTCGCGGCCGCCTACGCCGATATCACCAGCAGGTACGTCGGTGTTCAGACCGATGTGACGGCACAGCTCGGTCATGAAGCTCTGGCAGAAGCGCATGATTTCAGCATCAGACTTGCCCTTCGGATCAAAGTTGGAGCCGCCCTTGCCGCCGCCGATTGGCAGGGTAGTCAGGGAATTCTTGAACACCTGCTCAAAGCCCAGGAACTTGATGATGCTCAGATTTACAGATGGATGGAGGCGCAAGCCGCCCTTGTAAGGTCCAATGGCACTGTTGAACTGTACGCGATAGCCCTTGTTTACATGCACCTTGCCTGCATCATCAGTCCAAGGAACGCGGAACATTACAACGCGCTCAGGCTCTACGATACGCTCAAGAATAGCTGCCTGCTGATACTTAGGGTTCTTCTCCAATACAGGAGCAATAGAAGTCAGAACCTCTTTTACAGTATTGTGGAACTCGGTTTCGCCTGGATTTTCAGCCTGAACCTTTGCGATGATTTCTTCAACATAACTTGCCAAAATAATATACCTCCAATGAACAACAATAGAAATAACAATTTTATGTATACAAAAATCATTCTATATCATTTTTGTATACAACACACAGCAAAATTATTATACTACAATTTTCGCTTTTTTCAATAGTAAATGATATGTATACATTATTCAATTAACGATATATTTTATTTATGGAACAATAAAAGGGCGCATCACCTGCCCCGCCCGGACAGATGCCACGCCCCATACCTTCGGCATCGCAATACAAAACAAAAAACTAAAACACTCAGCCCCGCAAATCGTGCAAAAGGGACATTTTCATCTCATAATAATCAGGGCTCATATCCAGATAATGCTTATGAGGATTCTCAAAACGCTGCTCCTCCTGCCAGATTTCCGTATCCAGCTGCTTCTTTACATAGGCACGGATTTCCTCCAGGTCACGCTTTGGCTGGACGCGCTTGCCATCCTTCACCACCAGCTGCTGCAGCTCCTTGACCGTGCAGTTCTCAAAGAAGCGGTTCTTCCACGGCTTCTCCGGGTCCACATAGCGGTACGGCTGGGACATGTCAACTACTTCATCAAAACCGGCAATCAGGTCAGCTACGGCATAGCCCTCCTCACCGTAGATGCGGTACACCCGCTTGAAGCCCGGGTTGGTAATCTTTTCCACCGCCTCGGAAACTTTGATGCGCGGCACATACCTGCCCTCATACTCCACAGCGGCAATCTTGTACACCGCCCCAAATACAGGATCGCTCTTGGCTGTAATCAGCCGCTCCCCTACGCCAAAGGCATCAATCTGACCGCCCTGCCTGAGAATGGAGGTAATGGTATACTCGTCCAGGCTGTTGGAAACCACGATCTTGCAGTCCTCCAGCCCGGCCGCATCCAGCAGCTTCCGCACCTTTTTGGAAAGGTATGCCAGGTCACCGGAGTCAATGCGGATGCCCTTCAGACGCTTGCCCATAGGCTCCAGTACCTCCTTTGCCACCCTGATGGCAGCCGGAATACCGGAATGAATAACATCATAGGTATCCACCAGCAGGACAGTGGCATCAGGATAGACCTCTGCATATTTCTTAAAGGCGGTATACTCATCCTGATAGAACATCACCCAGCTATGAGCCATGGTACCGCTGACAGGGATGTTGAACTTCTGCCCTGCCAGCACCGTTGCCGTACCTACAGCCCCGGCAATATATGCCGCCCGGGCACCATAGACGGCAGCATCCATGTTGTGCGCCCTGCGGGCACCAAAATCCGATACAGCCCTGCCATCTGCCGCTCTGACAATGCGGCTGGTCTTGGTGGCAATCAGGGACTGATGATTAACCAGAGCCAAAAGAGCTGTCTCCACCAGCTGGGCATCAATCAAAGGAGCCACTACTGTCACACATGGCTCGTTGGGATACATAACCGTCCCCTCAGGAAAAGCATAAACATCACCAGAAAAACGAAAATCCTTCAAATATGCCAGAAATTCCCCGGAAAACAGATTCAGAGACTCAAAATAGGCAATATCCTCCTCCGTAAAGTGCATATTCTCCACGTATTCAATCATCTGCTCCA
>JAEDOE010000072.1 GCA_016302095.1 Anaerovibrio sp.
AAGCGTACCAACCTGAAGGGCGTGCCAAGGGAGCAGCTGCCGAAGGCATGGGTGATTTTCAAGGAAAGGGGACACTTGGCTATCCCGCTGATAGTCATCGTCTACCTGCTGGTAACTGGCTATACCCCGATGCGTGCGGCATTGGTTGCTATTGTGCTGTCCATTGCTGTTTCTGCCTTGAAAAAGAGCACCCGCATGAAGCCGATTGAGATTATCCGTGGTTTGGAGGCAGGTGCCAGGAATGTGCTGGGCGTGGCAATCGCCTGTGCTGCGGCAGGTATCATCATCGGCGTGGTTACCAAAACCGGCGTAGGCCTGAAGCTGGCATCCGGCCTTCTGGCACTGTCTGGCGGCTATCTGCTGCCGACCATGTTCTTTACCATGATTACTTCTTTGATTTTGGGCATGGGCGTGCCGACTACGGCAAACTACGTTATTACCTCTACCATTGCGGCTCCGGCACTTTTGCAGATGGGTGTGCCTGTGCTGGCTGCCCACATGTTTGTGTTCTATTTCGGCATCATTGCGGATGTTACGCCGCCGGTGGCGCTGGCTGCCTATGCAGCCTCGGGCATCAGCGGAGGCAAGCCGCTGATTACCGGCGTGAACGCTTCCAAGCTGGCGATAGCGGCGTTTATTATTCCGTATATTTTCGTCCTGTCACCTGAGATACTGATGATTAATGCTACGGCTTTCTCCTTGATTTTTGCGGCAGTTACCGCTATCCTGGGCATGGTGGGCGTAAGCTCCTCCATGATTGGCTATCTGGTGGACCACAGCAGCCCTGTGGAGCGCGTCCTGCAGTTTGTGGGCGGCATCCTGATGATCATGCCTGGTGTCTGGACGGATATTCCTGGCTTCATCATCTTCGCCCTGGTGGTTCTCTGGCAGAGCCGCAGGAAGAAAAAACACAGGACGGCATAAAAAATAACATAAAGTTATCAGCCCTGTGGCTGCATGTTTTGCTTGTTAGGATCGTCATATCTTTCTGATATGGCGGTTCTTTTTTTATTTTCCGCTTTAGGATTTATTAAATTTGTTTGCAATGTTTTCAGAACAGGTTTAGAATAGATTCAGGCATATCTGAGCCTTGGCATGGCACTTATTTTGGCAAAAATACTGCTTTTTGCCGCTGGCTTTCTAAGGGGGCTGAAAAAAATTTCTTGGTATAAAAGAAAATTTTTTTACTGCTGACCTTCTTGAAGCCAGTAAATACAAGGTATTTAGTTGAAATGTAATATTATTTAATAATTATTATTAATAGATATTAAATAAAGATTGACATTGTGTCAAAAATATGTTATTTTATGAATATAAAATAAGTTAGGGAAAGGCGGAGGGACAGTATATGTCATTACTTAACAAAGAGATTAGCGAATTTTCCGTTCAGGCATTTGTTCAGCCGGCAGATGCGAAAAAGGGCGAGTTCCGGACAGTTTCCAAGGCAGACCTGCTGGGGGGCTGGTCGGTGCTGTTCTTCTATCCGGCAGATTTTACCTTTATCTGCCCTACTGAGCTGGAGGATCTGGCTAACCTTTACGGCAAGTTCAAGGAGGCAGGCTGTGAGATTTACAGCGTGTCCTGCGATACCCATTTCGTGCACAAGGCATGGCATGAGTCTTCTGAGAAGGCAGGCAAGATAAATTATCCGATGCTGGCGGATCCTACCGGCAGCCTGGCCAGGGATCTGGAGATTTACGATGAGGCCAGCGGCATGGCGGATCGGGGCACCTTTGTCATCAATCCTGAGGGCAGGGTGGTTGCCTACGAGGTGAATGCCGGCAATGTAGGCCGCAACGCAGATGAGCTGTTGCGGAAGGTTGAAGCGTTGCAGTTTGTGGCAGAGCATGGGGATGAGGTTTGCCCGGCCAAATGGACGCCGGGGGCTGAGACCTTGAAGCCGACCTTTGATTTGGTAGGACTGCTCTGATGAGCCGGGGCTTTGACGGTGTTTAGTAGAGGACGGAGGTGCTGTATGCAGGATTTTGGGGATGTTGAGCAGCTAAAGGCTCTTTTTGCCAAGTTTGCCAGCCCTGTAAGATTGAAGGTACGCTATGATGACAGCGACCTGGGGCAGGGGATACACAGCTTTATCCAGGATTTTTGCAAGCTGTCTGACAAGCTTTTGTGGGAAGCTGAGGAAGCCCGGGGGATTCCCGGCATAGAGATTTTCCGGGAGGATGGCAGCCCCGTGGGGATTGTCTATCACGCGGTGCCGGGAGGCCATGAGTTCCAGTCCTTTCTGCTGGCGCTGTACAATACGGCAGGGCCGGGCCAGGAGGTGGCTCCGGAGGTCGTAGAGCAGGCCAAGGCTATCAGCAGCAGGATGAAAATTCAGGTTATGATGACCTTGTCCTGTAACCAGTGCCCTGAGGCTGTAACAGCTGCCCAGAGGCTGGCTGCTTTGTCCGACAACGTGACAGCGGAGATTTTCGATGTGATACGTTTTCAGGACATTATCGACAAGTACAAGATCAAGGGTGTTCCGTGTATTGTCATCAATGATGAGCATGTCACCTTTGGCAAGAAGAATATCAACGAGATGCTTGCTCTGTTGCAGGCAGCTGAGGATTGAGGGGATGCTTCCTGCCGGAGAGTGAAGCGTGGCTGAGGCACCATCCATCCCGGAGAGCACTGTTCGCGGATGTACTTATGGGGAGTGCGCTTTTATACGGGGAATCCTTCGCGGCTGCGGGGGAGCGTGTCAAGAAGATAATAGGCAAATGTAAAAAAGAAAGAGGGAATTGATTATGAAGAAGTTGCAGATTTTTGAGGGTGCTGTTTGTGCTAGCGACGGTATGTGCGGCCTGAGCGTTGACCAGGAGCTGATGCGCATTGATACCGTAGTGAAGGTATTGCAGAACAATGCTTACGATATTGATAGATATATCATGCCGGGCGACCGCAAGGCGTTTTTGGAGAACGAGGTTGCCGGTGAGTTCCTGCGCCAGAACGGCAACGAGGCACTGCCTCTGATTCTGCTGGATGGTAAGAAGGTGCTGAATGGCAGGTTCCCTACCAATGATGAGATTGCTCAGTGGCTGGAAGTGCCAAATCTGCCTAAGCTGCTGGAAAAGAAATAATCTATAGCATATCTGCGGTCATGCTGAAAGCCCGGCTTTTGGCGTGGCCGTTTTCTTTTGCCCGGGCAGGGATTGTGGTGCAGGAGAGGGTGGCAGCAGGGGCAGAAATGCAATTTTGGTGCAGATAACGTAAAAAAACATTGATATTGAAGCCTTTTTTGTATAAAATTATAAGTATTGATACATTTTACTAATAACGTATGTCCATGGAGTAGGTATTGATGAGAAAAAGATGTCAGATTCCGCGCAATTCGGTGCTGAAGCGAATTCAGGGCTATTTCAGGATGCTGTGTGCTTCCTCAGACGAATATTTCTTCGCCACTGATATAGTGGAAAACATTGTGATGCTGTCACCCAATATGGTAACGGATTTCGGTATGCCGGCAGAGGTCTTTATGGATATGGATGCAGAATGGCTGCCAAGGGTTCATCCTGATGATTATGATGATTACGTAAAGAACCTGCATAAGAATTTTACGCCGGAGGATAATATGCACGATGCGATTTATCGTGTGCGGGATGCCAAGGACAACTATGTCTGGGTTCGCTGCAAGGGGCAGATATCCTTTGGCAGGGATGGAGCACCGGAGCTGTTTGCAGGCATTATCACGCCTCTGGAGCAGAAAATTCAGGCTGATGCCAATACAGGACTTTTGACAAAATATCAGTTTGAGAAGGCCGTGAAGGCCGCCCTGGTTAGAGTCGATGGGGAATTCCCTAACGGGGCCATGCTGATTTTTGGCATAGATAATTTCAAGATAATCAACGAGTCCTTCAACAGGCGGTTTGGTGATATGCTGCTGCGGATAGCGGCAGATGCCATCAGCAACGTGCTGCCGGAGGGGGTTATGCTGTACAAGCTGGATGGTGACGAGTTTGCCATCGTGGTGCCGGATATGGGTGAGGCAGGTGCCCAGTCCCTGTTTGAGGCGGTACAAAGGTCCTTCTGCCGTCCTCATGAGGTGGAGGGGCGCAGCCTGTTTTGCACGATTTCTGCCGGTACAGTGCTTTACCCTCAGGGGGGCAAGGATTATCTGGTGCTGCACAAGCATGCGGAGGCGGCGCTGGACCAGGCAAAGCGGGATGGCAAGAACAAGAATATTATCTTTTCCAAGGAGCAGTACAACCGCTGGCTCAGGTCCATCACCATGCGGGATATGCTGCAGGACAGCATTGAGCATGATTTTGAGGGATTTTCCCTGTTTTACCAGCCCCAGGTCAATGCCAGGACCCAGCGGCTCATCGGGGCGGAGGCCCTGCTTCGCTGGCGCAGCCCCAAGGGGCGCATGGTATCTCCTATGGAGTTCGTGCGGATTCTGGAAGAAACCAAGATGATTATCCCGGTGGGGCGCTGGATCTTTGAGACGGCGGTGAAGCAGTGCAAGGCATGGCAGGAGAAATGGCCGGGCATGCGCATCAGCATCAACCTGTCCTACGAGCAGATCAAGGAAAGCGGCTTCAAGGAGTTTGCCCTGGGATGCCTGAAAAAGCATGATTTGCCACCTTATCTGATTGTGCTGGAGCTGACGGAGACTGCCATCGTTTCTGACTGGAACAACGTCAATACCCAGTTCCAGGAGTTCAGGAAGATGGGCATCAGCATCGCCATGGATGACTTCGGGACGGGCTACTCATCGCTGGCATACCTGAAGAATCTTGCCTGTGATATTGTGAAGATCGACCGGGCCTTTGTTACCCATATTACCGAGGCGAACAACGAGTTTGACCGCCAGCTGGTGAAGTCCACCATCGAGCTGTGCCATAGCGTCAGCATTGACTGCTGCATAGAGGGCGTGGAGTCCATCAAGGAATATGAGCTTTTGCGTGATTTCTGCCATGCGGACAGCATTCAGGGGTATTTCTTCGGGCGTCCCGAGGCACCGGAGGACTTTGAGCAGAAATTTTTTGTGGAGCCGGAAAACCCGTATCTGACGGGCTGCGGCATTTAGCCCGGCTGACGGCGTACTGACGGCGGAATATAGTGAAGGTGAAGTATGAGCAGAGATAAGAAGGATATGCCTGAAATTACCCTTTTGGGCAATCAGAACACGAAATATAGCTTTGATTATCAGCCAGAGGTGCTGGAGACCTTTGACAACAAGCACCCTGACAGGGATTACTGGGTGAAGTTCAACTGCCCTGAGTTTACCAGCCTCTGCCCTATTACGGGGCAGCCGGATTTTGCCACGATTTATATTTCTTATGTGCCGGATATCAAGATGGTGGAGAGCAAGTCCCTGAAGCTGTATTTGTTCAGCTTCCGCAACCATGGTGATTTCCATGAGGATGTGGTCAATATCATCATGAAGGATTTGGTGAAGCTGCTGGAGCCCAGGTATCTGGAGGTGTGGGGGAAATTCCTGCCAAGAGGCGGCATTTCCATTGATCCTTATACCAATTATGGCAAGCCGGGCACCAAGTTTGAGGAGCTGGCATGGCAGCGTTTCAGCCAGCATGATCTGGTGGCCATGGACAAGGTGGATAACAGGTAAACAGTCTGGGAACGGATGTATAAACAGTAAGTAATGAGGAACGGGAAGGCGTGCGGTATACGCCTAGGAGGAGTGAGCAGCATGAATAATCTCATGCGTAAGATTTTGCTGAGGCGCAGTGTCTATAATTTTTCTGATACAACCTTGAAGGATACGGATTTGCTTTCTATATTGGAAGAAGGGCGTACTTTGTCCAATGTGGAGAAGAACGAGTCCTGGCATTTTACGGCTGTGCAGAACAGCAATGTCATCAGGATGCTGCTGGACAGCACCGGCCAGCAGACCATGGGCAGGCTGGGAGTTGTCAATGGCAGGGATTTGTACAATGGCGGCGATTTGCTGAAAAATATTCCGATGCTGCTGGTGATTTCCGGCAGCAGTGATATGAAGTATGCCGAGGATGCTGCCAATACCCTGTTTGGCAGCATGATGCTGGCAGCAGAAAAATACAATGTGTGCTCCTGCTGGCTGTCTACGCGTTCCGAGCTCAGTGAGGCAGGGGTGAATGAGATACGTAATCTGCTGCATATTCCTGATGATTATGTGCCTTTGTCCATCGGTGCCTTCGGCTACAGGCTGGATGAGGTGAAGATAACGGCCCTGAGCAGCGTAGTCAATATCATAAGATAAATTTCAGTTTATCGTCGTGAAGGTACGAGACTTTGGGAACATTAACGGATGAGTTTTGTTGGTTTGTGCACTCTGTTCAGATTAAAAATG
>JAEDOE010000073.1 GCA_016302095.1 Anaerovibrio sp.
CGCCGCCCCAGCCCTCAATAATCCTGTCAGTGGCTGTTATCTGGCTGAACAGCTTCACCACCTTGGTTACAATGTCAGTGTTAAGCATGGCACCACCCTCTGCCACCTTGCGGATGGCAGCTGATAGCTCCGGCACGGAAATGCCCTTCAGCAGGTAGCCGCTAGCACCGTACTTCAGCCCGTTCAGCACATATTCATCATCATCAAAGGTAGTCAGGATAATAATCCTGGTGGCGGGATATTTTTTCTTCACCGCCTTGGTGGCCTGCACACCATCCATCTTGGGCATCCGCACATCCATGAGGATTACATCTGCCGCCTGCTTTTCCAAAAGCTCCAGAAGCTCCGCACCATTCTGCGCCACGCCTACAACCTGCATATCCTCGTTGATATCCAGCACAATCTGCAGGCTCTCCCGGATCAGCTCCTGGTCATCTGCAATCATCACCCTTATCACGCCATCCCCATCCCTTCCAAACATTCCTGTACCATCTATTGCCGCACAAATCACCCCTGCATATTCCGGGGCAGATTTACCTCCAGCACAAAGCCTTTCTCCCCCCAGTATGCCAAGGTGCCTCCCAAAAGCTCCACCCGCTCTGCCATGTGATGCAGCCCGAAGCCCTTCTTGATCTCAGGGCAGCCGATACCGTTGTCCGAAATGATGATATTCAGCATATCCCCGGCGCCTGCCATAAAGATCTTCACCTGGCTGGCATGTCCGTGACGGCTGGCATTGGTCAGGCTTTCCTGTGCAATACGATAGAGCACATCCGTCTGATCCTGCCTGAGATTTTCCGGAAAGCTGTCAAATTCCAGCTCCACCTTTACACCGCTGGCATCAGAAAAATCCTCCACCAGCTTCCGCAGGGCATCCCGGAAAACCAGCTTTTCCAGATCATCAGGCCGCAGCATATGCATGCTGCGCCGTACATCTGTAATCCCCCGCTGAGCAGCCGCCTTGATTTTCTCCAGCTGCTTTTTGGTAATCTCCGGGGCATAATCCATTGTCACCATACAGGCATCCAGCCCTGCCACGATGCCCGTCAGGGCATGCCCCAGGGTATCGTGAATTTCCCTGGCCAAGCGATTCCGCTCCTTGATTTCCGTCAGGCTGGCGATAGTCATGGCATATTCCCTGAGTTTTTTATTTGCCAAATTCAATTCAGCATTGGAATCATTCAGTCTGTTATTGCTTTCATTGAGCATTTCGTTGGTCATGATCATGCGGTAATTCAAATCAGCAATCTCTGCATTTTCCTTGCTCTTGTCCTGCAGCAGCACCACCATGTAGACCACGAAGAACATAATATTGCCATAGCCGGCAAAATTCCTGACCGCCAGCAAAATCACCTGTACCTCGGAGCTATAATAAGTCAGATAGACATCAAAGGAAATAATATCCATCCTAAGCATGGAGGCGCTATAAACAATGACACCATAAACCACCAGCATCAAAATCAGCATAATTTTCAGCTGCTTCTCCCCTTGATAGCAATACATAAAATCCGCCAGTAGCAAAAGCACCACACCATCATACAAAAGACTGGTACTGTGCAGAAGAAAAATACAGGACGCTATTTCCACGAAAAAAACACAATAACGAAATAGCTGGGGCAGTCGCCGTACATTACTGTAAATATAACCGCAGCAAGCAACAACCGTAAAGGAGAATACTGCCCCCAGCAGCATTTCCTCTGCCGGCATAGGCAGCTGGGAAACCTTGTAGAGAAAATCCCTTGCTCCCATATCTGCACTTATTTTCTGCTGAGTCACCCCCATAAAAAGTGCCAACAGCAAAACGACAGCCCCGTTGTAGGCTGTCATCATCACATGTACCCTGTCCGCACGCCCCTTCAATAAATCACGCACCAACATCAACACCACCTGCCAATGCCCTGATAAATAACCGCAAAAATTCGTCAATGATATTATAGCATTAGTGCTTTTTCCCTTCCAGAAAAATTTAATTTTCTGTTTGTCGTAGTGGTTGATTGTTACCTCATGCATATACTGACATAATTTGATAATTCGTGGGCTCTGTTCAGACATTGAAAAGGGACAGGCAACGGCAATGCCCACGAAAACACGCTCTCGCTCGGAGGGGTGACAAAACCCTATTTCCATGATTATTTTCGGTCTAAATCCTTGTCTGCGTTGTTGTCGTCGGTCGGCATGGAACCACCATGCCTTCCTCCTCCGCCTAGCATACAAGGATTTATCCTCGAAACTAATTCATGTCAATAGGGTTTCGTCATCCCCTGTGCCTCGCGCTTCTAAGCTCCTGCATCGCTTACGCTCGCACTCACTAAGAAGCGAGGCTGCACTCAAGGTTTTCTTTGGGTACATGCCGCACCTGTCCCTCTTTGTGTCTGAACAGATACAACAAAATAATATAATATTTGTCATTCTATGATGCCACAGCAACAGCTCTGACTTTACGAGCAATCCTGAAAAGTCAGAGCTGTTGCGCAGGCTTATACTAATTGGATATAGCTGGGTAATGCGGAAGGTCAATATGCGGCATCAAGGCCACCCTCTATGCGCTTATTTTCCTCTGTATCAATGTGATTAGGCTCCAAATGGTACTTCTGCACAGCAACCTTGTCCTCCATGCCATACTTCTTTGCAGTATCATAAAACACCTTGACAAACTTCTTTGGATCAGGGTTCAAAGCCACAGCACGATTGGGGCGGAATATTACTTTCTGAAATTCTGGGTTGGCAGCTTCTGGACCTCATCACCATAGATGGTCTTCCAGTCGTTGCGCATAGAGATAGCTACCCAGCCGTACTTGTCGCACAGCGCCTTGAACTTGGCAGACTTCTTAGGACCGCCCCAGTCACGGACATCGTCATCACAGTTTACGCCCATTGCCATACTCTTGTACTTATCATTGAATACAGCATAATTCAGCATAGAAGCATCAGAGCTGCTGTTGCCCAGTGCCAGAACCGGACGCTTGCCAATCTCACGGCAGATGTTGGACACCTTCATCATCTTGTTATCGGTGGACTGATATGCACCGCGCACCATTACGTCCTCTTTCTCGAACTGGAAATACTGGGCGTTGGCAAAGCCCTGGCGCTGGGCGATATTTACGCTGTCAGTACCGATTACATGGTCAGTATTGATGGAAGGAATTGCCTTCAGGGCAGTACGCACCAGCTGGCGGTCAGTGCCGGTTACAACGTAGAAGTTGAAATCATTGGCCTGCAAATAAGTAATTACCTCTACCATTGGCAGATAATAGGCCTCTGCAAAGGTGCAGTTGGAAAGACCATCCAGCGGTGTTTTCTTCATCCAGTCAGCTACATAGGCATCAAACTCCTCAAGAGTCATGCCCTCAAAGGCATAGGCCTGTGCCATATCCTCACCGGCATCCATATCGGCAGAAATCTTGCCCGCCTTGGCAGCCTTGAGGCATTCCTCAGCATAAGCCTTCTCGGTAGCAGTTGGCTGATAGGTCGGATCATTGAAGATACGATGGAAATACAAAGCCCACTCAGAATAAGTAGGTGCCAGCTCCCCATAGAAGGTACCGTCCATATCAGATACAGCAATACGATCCTCCACAGGAATGAAGTTAGGGCTGTTCGGATTAGTTACATCCTCTACATAAGCCTTCAGTGCCTTCAAGGCCGGGGAATTCTCATTCCAATACTTGAAGTTGGAGCCATCAGCCTTGACAGAAATAGCGGCAATAGTCTCCACCGGAGCTGCATCAGCAGTAGAAATATCCGCACCCACCGAGCCAAAAGCCAGCCCCAGAGCTATCAGTGCCGCACAAACCTTTTTCTTCATTTTCATCTCTTACCACTCCTTATGATTTTTACATTAGAACATGTTTGTATATTAATACATAAATGTAAAGCCTGTTAAGCTGTTTGTGTAAAAAAAATGTAAACTTGCTATTTAGCACCAGTTCAGCAGGCAACCTACGTTTATTATTATTGCATATTGTTTGTTTTTATGAAATCAGAAAAATTCTGATTTTCTGTCAGATTTTTTCTTACAGGACCTAAGTCTATCTAAAGAGTGGTAATTGTCTGCCATATTTTTATTCAAAACTATTCCTTTTCCAGCCAGTTGTGCTTCAGGGCATATTCCACCAGCTCATGCTTCTGGGAAAAGCCCAGCTTCTGCATCAGCCGCGTCTTGTAAGTAGATACGGTCTTGATGGAAATATACAGCTTCTCCGCAATAACTGACAGGGAATACCCCCTGGCAAGCAGTGCCAGCACTTCCTTCTCCCTCTTGGAAAGCTCTGCATCCTCCCCGGCAGGCTTGATAAAGCTGTCAATGAGCAGGTGAGCATCCCTGCTGCCCAGATACCGCTCCCCGGCAGCCACAGTGCGTATGGCACGGAACAGCTCCGCATCCACTGAATCCTTGCAAAGGTAGCCATCAGCCCCCTGCACCATGACCTCCTTTATGTACTGCTGCTCGCTGTACATGGTCAGTATCAGCACCTTGACAGGATATTTGCGGCGGCGGATTTCCCGCAGACATTCAATTCCACCCATGCCGGGCATGGACAAGTCCAGAAGCACCAGATCCACCGGCTGCTCCTCCAGCCTGGCAAGTGCCTCACGTCCATCCGAAGCCTCTGCCGTCACCTGCATATCATTTTGCGTAGACAGCAAAAGCTTCATGCCTGTCCGCAGTATTCTGTGGTCATCCACCAGCAAAATCTTTAAATTATCACACATCTTGTTGCACATTTTCTATCTCTGCACCCCCATCAACAGGTAAAACTATGCTTATTTTGGTGCCCCTGCCGGGAGCAGTCGCCAGCTGGAAGCTGCCCTGCAAAAGCTCCGTGCGCTCCCTCATGCTCACAAGCCCCAGATGTCCGCCCAGCCGTGCCCGTTCCTCTGCTGCCCTGTCAAAGCCAATGCCATCATCCTGCAGCGTCAGATACACCTGCCTGTTTTGCAGCAGCATGTCGATGCTGACATGCTCTGCCTCCCCATGCTTCAGCACATTTGCCACTGCCTCCTGCACAGTACGATAGCACATCAGGGCCACAGGTCTTGACAGGCTGGCAAAATCCCCCTCAAAGCTCCAGTCAAAGGCTATATCCGGGTTAGCGCGGCGAATGAGCTCCAGATACTTCTCCAATGCCGCTGCCAGCCCCAAATCCTCCAAAAGAGGCGGATGCAAATCCACTGCCAGCCGCCGCAGCCCTTCCAAGGTGGCTGCCGTCAGCTCCCGGATTTCAAAGAGCATCTCCCGCTGCTCGTCCGTATCCAGCCTGTCATGCAAAAGCCTCAGATAGGTGAGGATGGTTGCCATAGACTGACTGCTTTCATCGTGCAGCTCACGGGAGATGCGCCGCTGCTCGTTTTCCCGGACCGAAAAAAGCTGCTGTATCAGCCACAGCCGCCCCTTTTCCTTTTCCTGCAAATCCGCCACCAGCCTGTTGTTTCTCTCGATAGTGCTCTGCAAGCCTGCCGACATCCTGTTGAAGGTATTCGCCAGCCTGCCCACCTCATCCTGAGAGGTGACAGGCACCTGAATCCCATATTTTCCCTTGTCCATCTGCTTGACGGCAAAAGACAGCCTGGCTACCGGCTTCAAAAACTCATGGGCATATCTGGTAGCGAGAATTGCCGCTGCCACGCACACCATCAATACCAAAAGGATGGCCAGCAGACACTTTTCCTGCAAATCAGCTATCATCTGCCGTTCCGCCATGCCTATGCGGATATAGCCCAGAAAGCCATCATCTATGGGCACCAAGATTTCCCGGATCGTACCCTCGTTGCTGGAAAACACCATTACATCCATGCCCTTGGTGCCATCTGGCAGCCTGACAGGCGGCAGCCCCTTGGGCAAGCCTTCCACAAAAGTAGAAGCCAGTAGCTCTCCCTCAGGATCGGCAACGATGATGTAGCGTATCTGCTCATTGGCATCCAGTGTCTTGGACATGCGCTCATGGAGGGCAAACCTGTCATCCAGCAGAATATCATTGCTGATGGCTGCCGCCATGGAGGTAGCTATTTCCTGCCCGGAGCGCACCAGTCCCCTTTCCAGGGAATTGTACGCCGTGCGAAGCATCAATGCGCCGATAATCAGCCCGCAGATAAAGATACTGCCCACAATCAGGATATTAAATTTATAGTACAAGCCCTGCTCTTTTTTCATATCCTCTCCATTTTTCCATCTGACTGCCTGATAAACAGCCTCAGTAAATTCACCTGCCAGCCTTAGAAAGCTCATCAGGCAGGCGGCAGCTTTTCACGCTGCTTG
>JAEDOE010000074.1 GCA_016302095.1 Anaerovibrio sp.
CTTTGGGTACATGCCGCACCTGTCCCTCTTTGTGTCTGAACAGATACAACAGAATGATACAACCACATTCAATTGATATGAAACTTTAGCAACTAATCCTACTTTACGAGCAAGCCTGAAAAGGGGGAGCTGGGAGCTGACGAAACCTGTTACTGCCAACCGCTGTATAAACTGAAATAAAAAATAACAGCTCCGCGGTGTGGATGCGGGGCTGTTATTTTTTTAAGGGATTATAGGATGTTTAAGTAACGACAAGCGTTAAAGGGGATAACAAAATTACAAAACGCTGATTACAGCACACATGGCAACCATAGCGGCAAATACGCCTACGCGCATGCCCATGATGCCAAAGGAAAAATCAGTGCTGAAGGCTTCCAGCTTAGGGAGCACATTCAGGCTGAATGCCTCGGAGCCGGTAACACCAGCAGCTGCCACAGCAGGGTTTAACATGGTTCTCATGATAACAGTCTCCTTTCCAGCAATTAGAATTGTATAACTCAACTGGAAATTCCCTTTTCTTTTTGGGAGGTTTTCCCGTTGATGCCTTGCTTTCCTTTGATGGTTTAAGTATACTGTAAAAAATGAAAAATATCTAATGCACAAACGACAGAAAATGTTCTAAAAGCGACAAAAAGCAAGAACTTGTGAATTTTGTATACAAGGGCACAGGATGCTTTTGATGAGCATGGAAGGATTGGCAAAGTGTGTATGTATTTTCTGCTTGAGGGAGGTGGCTGGCATGATTCAGCAGATGACTGCCATGCGGATAGCTGCTGACAAGGAGAAGGAGCAGCGGCATGAGACACCGCTTTTTCCTTGCAGCGTGTATGTGACTGACTGGCAGAGGGGCGGCATTGAGGGCTGCCCCTGGCACTGGCACAAGGATTTGGAGCTGATGTATCTGGCGGCAGGCAGCGTGCAGGTGGAGTGCAGCGGCCAGCAGACTGTCCTGAGGGAGGGGGACGGCCTGTTTTTCAACAGCAAGGTGCTGCACCGCTATCAGGTGGTGGGGGATGAGCCCTGCCATGTATACTACCTGATTTTTAACCCTGATTTTGTCACCGGCGGGGCAGGCACTATCTATCATCAGAAATATTTGCAGCCGCTGGTGTCGGATGCCAGCTATCCCTGCCAGTTTCTGTACGGCACAAGGCAGAAGGACGAGGGGATTATCGGCAGGATAAGGGCGGCATTTGAGGCGGCGCGCCGGGGGGAGGCAGGCTATGAATACGATGTCAGGTACAATGTCAGCAAGGCGCTTTTGCAGCTCTTGCTGGATTATCAGCCCCTGGCGCTGGCAGCGAAGCATCTGACGCCCCGGATGGAAAGGCTGCAGGAAATGCTGGATTTTTTGCACTGGCATTTCAGCGAGGATATTTCCCTGGCGCAGCTGGCGGAGAGTGCCGGTGTCAGCAGCCGGGAAGCCCAGCGGTGCTTCAGGGACATACTGCACATGTCCCCCATGGAATACCTGCATCAGTACCGGCTGCAGGTGGCGGAGGAGCTTTTGCTGGGAACAGCTGACTCCGTGCTGGAGGTGGGCATCAGCTGCGGTTTCCCCAATCCCAGCCATTTCATCAAGTCCTTCCGGAAATACCGGGGCTGCACTCCCAGGGTGTTCCGCCAGCGGAATGTATTATAGCCCTGCCAGTTTTTCAGAACAGACTATGGGAAGGGGAATTTGTCAAGAGAACAGAGGGAGTTTATCCACATTTTGTTCAAAATGTGGATAAAATTGTGGATAACCTGTTAGTGTATGTGCATAATCCAGGAAGTTATACACAGTTATATGGCAAGCAGTGGGAAATATAGCATCTGATATGTACAGGCAGGGCACAACAGGTGGCAGGATATGCACAGGGATAATTTTGATGATTTTTTTCTGAAAATCGTATATAATATACCTGCATATATGAGAGGAACAGGTTATGTAACTGGCGGAGGGCTTTATGAGGGAATGGCGTGTTTGGCGAAAGAGGATTGTTTCAGCGGCTGTGCTGGGGTGTGCAGGGCTTCTGCTGACTGTGAATACGGCATTGGCATTTACAAATCTGCAAAAAAATTCCAGGGGGCCGGAGGTGATGCAGGTGCAGAAATGCCTCAAGGCACTGGGGTACAGCATCCCGGAGCTGGACGGGATCTTCGGCAATAGCACCTACCGGGCGGTGATGGCTTTTCAGCGTTCCAACAAGATTAAGATTACGGGGGTTGTGGATAAAAAAACCTACAATGCCCTGCAGGTGGCACGGCGGAACTTTGAGCTGAATGGCGGCCTGGAAAAAGAGGCTGCCGGGGCAGGCAGCACAGATGATGGGGACAGCTGGCAGGCTATGAAGGGCTCTGCCGTGAACGTGCCCGAGAGCCAGCCTTTCCTGCTCCGGGACAACGTGCCCAATGTCATCAGGACGGCGAGGCAATACATCGGCGTTCCCTACAAGTTTGGCGGTGATACCCCCAAGGCCTTTGACTGCTCCGGCTATTTGCAGTACGTTTTTGCCCGGCACGGCATGAAGCTGCCCCGGACGGCGGATTTGCAGTTCAAGCTGGGGCGCAGCGTGCCTTCCAGCAGGCTGGAGGCAGGGGACCTGGTGTTCTTCAGCACCTACGAGCCGGGGGCGTCCCACTGCGGCATTTATCTGGGCAACGGTGAGTTCATCCACGCCTCATCCAGCAAGGGTGTCCGTGTGGACAAGCTGAATGATGACTACTGGAAGGCAAAATACTATGGCGGCAAGCACATAGTGAAGTGATATTATTCACAGCTCTTGTGGATAGAAAACTCATTTATCCACAAAAATTTATATTGGTGCAGACTTATGCAGCTTGTTTGATAAATTTTTCAGTTGGCAGCTAGGGATTATTGCAGCCCTAGCTGTTTTATTGTGTATATGGTAGTATAAATATGTATAGGTATGCATAAAGCCTGTGAATATGCTGTGGATAGCAATTACTATATGTTGTGTTCAAATTTGACATGGGACACTATATATTGTAAAATCTAGGTTGTAAAAAAGATATATTAATTAAACGGAGAGAGTCGGAGTATGCAAAATATACGAAAACGCAATGGAGATATTGTCCCATTTGTCAGAAAAAAGATAGAGGATGCCATTCACAAGGCAAATCTGGAGTCCATCGACGAGACTTTTGATGGGCCGATTCTGAATATGCTTACGGATGATGTGGTAGCTGCCATCAGCAGCCAGGAGATTCCGGCAGTGGAGTTTATCCAGGATACGGTGGAGCAGGTGCTGATCAAGCATAATTACGCCAGCACCGCCAAGGCGTTCATCCTTTACCGGGCGGAGCATACCAAGATGCGCCAGGCTCAGGGTGACCTGATGGACATCTATGATGAGCTGACCTTCAAGAAGGCTGCCGATGCGGATATCAAGCGTGAGAATGCCAATATTGATGCGGATACTGCCATGGGCACCATGCTGAAATACGGCTCCGAGGGCTCCAAGTATTATATTGACAACTATATTTTGCCGAAGGATATTGCGGCAGCCCATGCTGACGGCGATATCCACATCCACGACAAGGATTTTTACATGCTGACGGAGACCTGTTGCCAGATTAACCTCCTGAAGCTGTTCAAGGGCGGTTTTTCTACTGGTCATGGCTTCCTCCGGGAGCCAAATGATATCCGCTCTTATGCGGCACTGGCATGCATTGCCATTCAGGCCAATCAGAACGAGATGCATGGCGGTCAGGCGGTGCCGAATTTTGATTATTCCATGGCTCCGGGAGTGGCAAAGACCTTCCGCAAGCAGTATTTTGAGTATCTGGCTTCCTTCATGAGAGCGGTATTCATGATGAAGATGGAGGATTCCCGCCTGCTGGCCAGGGAGGTTCGCCGCAGTATTCCTTTGGAGCTTACCATGTCCAACATTGACGAGTACCGTCAGAGGCTGGTGGATTTCCTGCCTCATCATCAGGCAAGCCACAACTTTGAGTGGATTTCCCCGAATCAGACGGAGCGAGCCCACAAGTTCGCGGTGGAGTCGGCAATGGATGCTACGGACAGGGCTACCTTCCAGGCCATGGAGGCACTGATTCACAACTTGAACACCATGAATTCCCGTGCCGGTGCCCAGGTGCCATTCAGTTCCATCAACTATGGCACGGATACCTCCCCGGAGGCGCGGATGGTGATGCGCAACCTGCTGAAGGCTACCGAGGCAGGGCTGGGCAACGGTGAGACGCCGATTTTCCCTGTGCAGATTTTCAAGGTCAAGGAAGGTGTCAACTACAACCCTGGGGACCCGAATTACGATTTGTTCCAGCAGGCCATGAAGACCTCCGCCAAGAGGCTGTTCCCGAATTTCAGCTTTTTGGATGCGCCGTTTAACCTGGAGTATTACAAGCCTGGGGATTATAATTCCGAGGTGGCATATATGGGCTGCCGTACCCGTGTTATGGGCAACGTGCACGACCCGGAGAAGGCTGTTACCTGCGGCAGGGGCAACCTGAGCTTTACCAGCATCAACCTGCCGCGGCTGGCTATCAAGGCGGGCCATGACATCCAGAAGTTCTATCAGGAGCTGGATGAGCTGATTGAGCTGGTATTCCGCCAGCTGCTGCACCGCTTCAAGATACAGTGCAGCAAGAAGGGACGCAATTATCCGTTCCTCATGGGTCAGGGCGTGTGGATTGATTCTGACAACATCGGCCCTGATGACAGCGTGGCAGAGGTGCTGAAGCATGGTACTCTGTCCATGGGCTTCATAGGATTGGCTGAGTGCCTGACCGCCCTCACCGGCAAGCACCATGGCCAGTCTGCCGAGGCACAGAAGCTGGGGCTGGAGATTGTCAGCTACATGAGAAAGCGCATGGATGAGAAGTCGGAGCAGACCGGCCTGAACTTTACCCTGCTGGCAACCCCTGCCGAGGGGCTCAGCGGCCGTTTTGTCCGCATTGACAAAAAGGTATATGGCGAGATTCCGGGGGTTACGGACAAGGATTATTATACCAACAGCTTCCATGTGCCGGTGGGCTACGGCATCTCGGCAGCAGAAAAGGTCAAGCTGGAGGGGCCGTATCACGCCATGACCAATGCAGGCCACATCAGCTATGTGGAGCTGGATGGGGACCCGTCCAAGAATATCAGGGCATTTGAGGCAGTGATCCGTTGCATGCACGATAACGGCATCGGCTATGGCTCCGTGAATCATCCGGTGGACAGGGATCCTGTCTGCGGCTACAATGGCATTATTGATACAGTATGCCCTCGCTGCGGCCGTACCGAGGCGGCACACAGGATGCGCAAGGTAGTGCCCCGTATCAGGATTAAGCAGCCTGTCCGCTGCAGCCTGGGAGATGAATGAGAAAATAGATTGCCTGCGGGTGATTTTTATGATGAAAGGAATGTTTAGCATGGTTGTGAATGGCATTAATGTAACTATCAGCGGTATTAACGATATGTCAGAGCAGGAAGTTGTGGCTTATATTGATATGCTGCAGGATGAAAATCAGGACGAGCTGTCCCAGCTGACGATTTCTCCTGCTGAAAATGGCGAGGTTAATCTGGACTATGTGCTGCAGCCAGCCAGGTTTGAGCGCATCCGCCGCATTACCGGCTACCTGGTAGGCACTATTGACCGCTGGAATAATGCCAAGCGGGCAGAGGAGCATGATCGCGTAAAGCATGGACTCAATTAAGGAAAACAGGGCAGCCGGGGAGCCTGTCTCCATCAGGCAGCTAAGTGTGCCAGGAGGCAGGCTGCGGATTGCCGGGACGGTGAACGACTCCATCGTTGATGGGGAGGGCTACCGCTATTCGGTTTTTACCCAGGGCTGCCCTCATGAATGTCCCGGCTGCCACAATCCCCAGACTCATGATTTTCAGGGTGGCCGGGAGGTGGAGCCTGACAAAATTCTCCGGGCAGTGCTGGCAAACCCCTTGCTGGAGGGGGTGACCTTCAGTGGCGGTGAGCCTTTCTGCCAGGCGGCTGTGCTGTCAGGCCTGGCGGCGCAGCTCCATGAGAACGGGCTGAATATCTGGTGCTACAGCGGCTACACCTATGAGCAGCTGACTGGCTGCCGCCAGCAGGCGGTGCGGCATCTTTTGCAGCAGGTGGATGTGCTGGTGGATGGGCCTTATGTGGAGGCGCAGCGGGATTTAACACTGAGCTTCCGGGGCAGCCGCAACCAGCGGCTGATTGATGTGCCGGC